>DASQQH010000132.1:0-18786 GCA_035643555.1 Acidimicrobiales bacterium
CCTTCGTGGCCCTGGCCGGCTCGCTCGACGTGGCCAAGGGGGCGGTGGCCACAGCCCTGGCGGGGTCCCGCCGACCGCGGGTGCGCGCCGCGGCAGCCGGCCTCGCCGTGTCCGGACACAACTGGTCGCCCATGCTCGGCGGGGCGGGGGGACGTGGGTTGGCCCCGGCGCTCGGCGCCACCCTCGTCCTGGCGCCCGAGGCCACCGGCATCCTGGCGATCGGCCTGGGCGGGGGGCGGTTGATCAGGCGGACCGGGGCCGGGTGCTTCTGGGCCATCCTGGCGCTGACGCCTATCCTGGCGGCCACCCGCGGACGGGTGGGCCTGTTCGGCGCCGGTGCCGTCGCCGCACCCCTCCTCAGCAAGCGGCTCCTCGGCAACGGGCTCCCCGACCGCCCTGATCTCGCCCTGCTCCTGAACCGCCTCGTCCTTGACCGCGACCAAGCTCTGCTCCCACCGACCGCACCGCCGACCCGAGGAGGTTCCCGCCACCGTGGCCGTCGCCGTGGTCAGCGATAGCGCCGCTGCCCTCCCCCCAGAGCTCGCCCAGCGTCTCGGCGTGACCGTCGTGCCCATGCGCCTCAGCATCGGGGAGGAGACCTACGAGGGCGGCGCGATCCCCCTGGAGGAGGTGGTTCGCCGCTTCGACGAGGGCGTCCACACGTCCGGGCCGGCCCCCGCGGGGTTCAGTCGCGCTATCGAGGAGGCCGACCAGGGCGAGGGGGTGGTGGTCCTGACGGTCTCGCAGCGGATGAGCAGCACCCACCGGTCGGCGGAGCTGGCAGCGGAGCTGCACGGTGACAGCGTCCGGGTGGTGGACTCCTGGAGCGCCGCCGGGGGCCAGGCCCTGGTCGTACTAGCCACCGCCTGTGTCGCCAGTGAGGGTGGCTCGCTCGCCGACGTCGTCGGCCGGGCGGAGGAGGTCCGGGCACAGGTCCGCCTGGTGGCGGCCGTCGACACCTTGGACTACCTGGTGAAGGGGGGCCGCCTGCCCGATCTGGCCGGCAAGGCCGGTCGGTACTTCGGTGTGCGGCCGCTCTTCGAGTTCCGCACCGGGCGCATCCGGCCCCTCCGGCCCTCCCTCAGCCGGGACGGCGCCCTGGACGCGCTCCTCTCCCACTGGCGGCGGTCCCAGGACGGCACCCGCCCGCTCCACGTGGTGGTCTCCCACGCCCTGGCGCCCGAGGCCGCCGACCATCTGGTCACCGCCATCCGCGCCGAGGTGGAGCCGGCCACCTGCCTCGTCGAGTCCTTCAGCCCAGTCATGGTGGCCCACACCGGCCCGGGAGTCACCGGGCTGGCCTGGTGGTGGGGCTGAGCGCCGGCTGACCCATTCCACGGCTCTGACCGCCGCTCGACGGGCAGCCTGGTCCAGACCATGGCCCATCCCCTCGACCACCTCCAGGGAGCGAGGCTCGGGTGCCTTGCTCCACAGCAGGCGGGCCTCGCGAGGAGGGATCAGTCGGTCCTTCGCCCCGTGCACGAACGCCACGGGGACCGAGCTGTGGGCCACCAGGGCCAGTGGCGGAGAGGTGAGCGCCCATCCCCGGTGCACCCGGACCCTGACGGAGCGGGCCGCGAGCCACCGGCCGAACCAGGTCCTGGTCAAGGTCGCCAGCACCAGGGCGCGGGGACTGAGGAGCCGGCGCCACCTGGCAGGCGTGCTGACCAGGACCAGCCCCGCCATTGGCAGGGCCCGTCCCCGGTCACGCCACCCGATCAGGTGACCAAGGGCGGCCACCGCGCCCATCGAGTGGCCGAGCAGGATGACCGGCCCGCGGGTCACCGCCGCAGCAGCGGCCGCCACGTCGAGGCGCTCCCGGTCGCCCACCGTGCAGGTCCCCTCCGAGCGACCATGGCCCCTGGCGTCGTAGGTCAGCACGTCGAAGCCGGCCCCCTGCAGGTCCGCCGCCAGGGCCCGCACGTCGGCGTCATCCGAGGAGGAGGCGAACCCGTGGGCCATGACCGTGGTCGCCCGGGCCGGCCAGCGGCTACGCCACCACCGGCCCCGCAGCCGCACCCCGTCCGCCGTCTCCAGGACGACCTCATCGTCGGGCACGGTCCCACCGCCCGGGGCCCACGCCGAACCGGGGACGGCACCCACCCCCTCGGAGCGCACTGCGGGCCGCCAAGCCACGGCCGGAGCCTACTGCCCGCCATGGCGGGGATCGCCATCCAGGGCCTGAACCCTTGGGAGATCCCGCCGACGAGGGTCCCCGAGCGCTACCGTCAGGAACCGGGGACCGGGGGACCACCACGGGAGGTGACGTGCGAGATCCCGGGCCACCGGTGACCAAGTTGGTACGACGACCCACCCTCCTGGCCCTGTGCGTGGCGCCCAACCTGCTCGAGGCCGCGCTGCTCGCCTGGTTCGGGACCCAGGTGAACATCCTGCTGGCCCCGCAAGCGAGCGCCCCGGCCCCCTTCGGGGTCTTCCACGACCTGCGGTGGCTCGTGGTCTACGCCAACTCCTGGACCAGCCTGGCCCTCGAGGGCCTCGCCCTCCTGGTCTTCCGTAGCCTGCTCACCGCCTTCACGGTCCGGGCCGCCTGGCCACCTGGCATGGCCCGTCCCCGCCTCCCCGCCCTCCTGGCCCGAGCGACCCTCTTCACGGTCGCCGCCGCCGCACTGCTGGCGCCCTGGACCCTGCTGCTGTTCGGGGAAGCGGTGGCCCCGGTCTCCTGGTTCTTCCTGGCGGCCGTGCCGGCGACCCTGATCATCGCCCTGCTCATCCATCACGGGGCCATCGCTCCGGGCTGGTGGCGCCAGACCCTCGCGCTGCGAGCCTTGACATGGCTTGTGCTCGTCTTCCTGGCGGTATCGGCGGGCTCGGTGGTCATGGCGAACGTGCCCGTGGCGGCCGCCGTCCTCGTCGCCGGGGTGGCGGGGGTGGTCAACGCCTGGGCCTGGCGGGGCCTGGTGGGCGTGATCGCGACCCGGCCGCGCGCCGCACCGTTTCGCCCGGTCGCCCCGATCGGCCTGGCCACGCTGGCGATCGTGGTCATCGGGGGAACCGTGGGCGGGTTCGCCGCGGCTGCCCCTCCCCATACCGCCGCCAGCCGGCCCGGCTCGACCCTGGACTCGACGGCGGTCGTCATCTCCCGACGGACGGCGGTGGCCCCGAAACGGGGCGCGGCGATAGCGCACTCCCCGCCGCCTGCCACCGGCGAACAGCCGGTGCTGGTCGCCGCGGGCTACGGCACCTCCTGGAACGGTGCCACCCCACCAGGGCTGCCGGGGCCCTACGCGGAGCGACGCTTCTCCTACCGTGGGCTCGGCCCGGGCGGGCTTCCCCTCCCCTATACCAGCGCAGACACCGACCAGCCCCTGGTCGACCTGGAGCACGCCATGGCCATCCAGGTCTCGGCCCTCCACCGGGCCACGCACCGGCCGGTCAGCATCGTGGCGGACAGCGAAGGTGCCCTGGTGGCCAAGGCCTACCTCGCGGCGTCCCCCAGGGCGCCCGTGACCACCCTGGTCATGGTCAGCCCGCTGGTCCGCCCGGCCCGGGTCTCCTATCCGCCCGCGGGGGCCCTCGGCTGGGGGCTCGCCGGGGGAAGGGGCCTGCTCGGCCTGAGCGACACGGTCCAGCCGCTGGCCCCGATCCCGCTGAGCCCCGCCGGCCCGTTCCTGCGATCGGTGGTACGCCAGGCGGCGGTCCTCCAACCGCTGCTTTCCTGCCCCCTGCCGGGGGTCCACCAGGTCGCCGTGCTGCCCCTCGCCGACGCCGTGGCATCCCCCGATCCACAGGTGGACCTGCCGACCCTGGTGCTTCCCGCCTTCCACGGGAGCATGGTGGGCAACCCGGCGGCCGATCGGGCCATCAGAGCGGTGCTGGCCGGTCACGGCCTTCCCGCCAGCAAGGGCTGGTCGGTGGTGGACCACGTCATCGCCTCGGCGGCGTCCACCTGGCAGGTCCCGGGGCTGTCCGTGCCCCGGAGCCGGTCCGGGGTCAGCCTTCCCGACCGCTCCAAACCGAGCCAGTCGGCTCGGTGCCCCGCCATCCGGTCGACACTGGCGAACCAGCTGGCAACCCGGGCCGCTCCCGCGACCCCCCCGACGGGGGGTCCGGTAGGTTCCGGCCTCGATAGGGCAGAATAGACAGAGCGGTAGCTGCTGCCCGGGCGCTGGACGGGTGCCCGCCCCACGCTAAGACTGATGAGTGAGCCCCCACCATGGCAAAGGTCGTGCCGAACCCCCGGTCCTCCACGGTCCTCGTCCTCACCGCCGGGATGGGCGCAGGCCATGACGGCGTCGCCCAAGAGCTGGCCCGGCGGTTCGCCGACCGCGGGTACCAGCCCCAGGTCCTGGACATCCTCGATCTCCTCCCGTCCGTTATCGGACGCGCCCTCCGGCGGGGCTATGCCCTCATGCTCCGGTGGGCCCCCTGGCTCTACGAGCTGATCTTCCGTCTGTGGTTCGAACCCAGGAGCGGTGGGGGCCCCGTCTCGCCGGTCACCCTCCTCGCCGAGCGCCGGGTCGCCCGGTGGATCTCCATCCACCAGCCGGTGGGCGCGGTGTCCACGTTCCACCTGTGCTCCACGGTCCTCGGGGACCTGCGGCGCAAGGGGGTTCTGGCGGTCCCGTCCGCCAGCTTCGTGGTGGATCTGGCGGTGCACCGGTTGTGGGTGGATCAGGATGTCGACCTGCACGTCTGCCTCCACCCGGAGGCGGCCGCCGAGGCCGAGCGCCGTGGTGCCCCTCGGGCCTGTGCGCCTGGGCCAACGGTCCGCCCCTGCTTCGCCGACCCGTCCTGGGACCGCAGGTCGGCCCGGGCCAGCCTCGGCCTCGGTGCTGACGAGCGGGTGGTGCTCATGGTCGCCGGGTCCTGGGGGACCGGCGACATCGCCCCCACCCTGGAGCGCATCCAGCAGGCCCCCGACCTGACCCCACTCGTCGTCTGCGGAGCCGACGAGGGCCTGCGCCGCCGTCTCCTTCGACAGACCGAGGCGACGGCTCCCCCCTCGACCGACGCCGACCGGCGGCCCGGCGGCGCCGTCCCGCCCGGGACGCCCCGGATCATGGGGTGGGTGGACGACATGGCCCGGCTCATGGCCGCCGCCGATGTCCTCCTGGAGAACGCCGGCGGCCTGACCTCCCTGGAGGCGCTGGCCATGGGCGTCCCCGTTGTGAGCTACCACCCGATCCCCGGCCACGGCAGGGCGAACGTCGCCGCCATGGCTGGCGCCGACCTCGTCGCATGGGCTCACGAGGCCGCCGACCTCGTGCCAACCCTGGAGCTGGCCGCCACGGCCAGTCCGCTGCGCGCCCGCCTCGTCCGGGCGGGCCATGACCTCTTCGCCCGCGACGCGGTTGACGACGTCCTCGAGCTGGTCTCGCCGAGCCCGATGATCCGCTCGGCCACCCCCCACGCCGAGCAGCTTGGGGGGACCAGCCAGGCCCAACAGCCGCGGGGCCTTCGGCGGACCGCCATCACCCGCAATCGGCCTGGCCTCCGCGCCCGCCGTCGCTCGCGGGAGCGACGGCAACGGTTGCTCCGGGTCCCCATCTGGTCGTCGCGGACGTCGGTCCCGGCGCGCCCCCAGCGCCTGCTGAGGAGGGTGCCCACCTTGACCGGCGCCAGGACCTGGCGGGCGGCCCCCTCGAAGCGGCGGTCCACCCCGGGTCACCGGTCCCGTCAGCGGCTCGTTCCTCGGGGCCCCCGCCGCTGACCGCGCCCCACCGGTCAGCCCTCGGCGCCCTCGCCGGGCCCGCCTGAGCGGAGGACCCCCGAGCCGGTGAGCGCCGCCACCTCCTCCTCACCCAGGCCCAGCCACTCCCCCAAGACCTCGCCGTTGTGCTCCCCGTGGCGGGGGGCGCCGGCTCGCACGCCGCTGGCAGCCGCAGAGAACCGGTAGGGCGACTGGACCACCCGGCGGCGGCCTCCTCCGCGGTCGTCGACGTCGGCCGCAACGCCCCGGCTCCGGGCCGGCGGGGAGTCGAAGGCCTCCTCGGACCGCCGGACGTCGGCCCACGCCAGGTTGGCCGCCTCGAGGGCGGCCACCAGCCCGCGCCGATCGCCGAAGGACACCAGCCACTCGGCGAACGCCCGGCGGCGATGCCCGATCTTCTCCTCCAGCGTGCTCCCGGCAGGCGTGGGGTCCGCGACCTGGTGTACGACCGTGACCTGACGCCAGACATAGCGGAAGTCGCCTGCGATCAGCACCGGGCCCCCGGTGGCCTCCCAGGTCTCCCCGCCGAGCCGTCGGACCGGGGAGCCGTCGAGCGCATGGTGGGCGTAGTCGTCGGTGGCCAGCATGGCGTCAAGCATCGCCAGGTCGACGTGCTGGCCCTGCCCGGTCCGCTGGCGGAGCAGGAGGGCGGCGAGCACGGCGACCAGGCCGTGCAGCGCGGCGTCGGTGTCGGCGATCGAGAGCATGGGGTCCGAGGGAGACGCCTGGTCGAAACGGCCCTGGCGCTCGAGGAGCCCCGACTCGGCGTGGACCACGGGGGCGTACGTCTGGCGCTCCCGCCACGGCCCGTCCTGCCCGAACCCGGTGATCGAGAGCATGACCAGGCCCGGATTGCGCACCGAGAGGTCGTCCCAGGCCAGGCCGTAGCGAGCCAGGACCCCAGGACGGAAGTTCTCGATCACCACGTCGGCCTGCCGTGCCAGCCGGGCTACCAGTGACGGCCCGCCCGGTGCCCGCAGATCCACCGACACGTTGCGCTTGCCGGCGTTCTGTTGGGTATAGAAGCCGGACAGGCCGTGACGTATCTCGCCCCAGACCCGCGTGACATCGCCCTCGGGCGGCTCGACCTTCACCACGTCCGCCCCCAGGTCGGCCAGCATGCGTCCGGCGAAGGGCCCGGAGACCACCCGGGACAGGTCGAGCACCCGCAGATCGGTGAGGGGATGAGGAGCCAACGACCCGACGGTAGCGGGGCGCGCACCAGCTCCCCTCGATCACCCCGGGGCACGCGGGACAGTGCTGCAGCGAGCGTCACCGGATCGTCATAGTCTTGAAAACATCGGCCGTAGGCGGCCGAAAAGGAGGACGGAACGAGCATGGCCTATGACGGCATGCTGACCGCTCGGGGACCTGAACGGCCACTGCCACACGTGGTCGGGGTTCGGTACGCGTCGTGCCATCTGTCGGCGGCGTCCTCCTGCGGCCGTGACGCCCGCGAGTTCGTGCAGCAGATGCTGGCGGGCTGGGGGTGGCCGCCCTCCGGGCCGAACGGCGACCTGCGGGAGGTCCAGGCCCTCCAGGACGTGCTGCTGCTGACGACCGAGCTGGCGATCAACGCGGCGCAGCACGCCCACACCCCACTGGAGGTCTCGGTCCGGTACGCGGTCGGGTCCCACGTCCGGGTGGAGGTCCACGACGAGGGTGGGGGGTGCCTCCCCCATCCGCAGTGGCCAGCCAGCTTCGAGGAGTCCGGGCGCGGCCTGGCCCTGGTCGATCTGTTGTCGGCGGGCTGGGGGGTCACGTCCTCCCCCAGCGGCAAGACGGTCTGGTTCGAGCTCAGCCTGGGATGACCCACCTCCCGGCGGCCCCGGAGCCCGCCGTGGCCACCGGCGCCGACTGACCCCGGCCCTCCCACCGCGCCGTCGGGCGGGATCGCCGACGGTCGGGGGACGCGGTGCGGAGCCGCCAAGAACCCGGCGCGGCGTGGCGGACGCGCCCACAGCGTCGGAACGACCGTGGTCGGGACCCACACGTTTGAGCGGTGGGCTAGAGGGGAATAGGCGGAGCCGGTGCCAGCACCGACCAGCCCAACCGGAAAGGTCGGCCCAGCGTGGGGAGGCGCTCAGCACAGTCGAGATCTGACAGACGAAGGGCACGGTATGTTCCTGCGAGGCGGCATACACATCCCCGTGGATCTGGGCGATACTGAAGATATGGCCATTGTTTTTGCGCTACAGATCGAGGAGGAGGAGTGACTGTTTGCGCGCAGGCCATCAAGGTGATGACCGATGCCACTGCGGCCGAATGGCATCGGGCTATCGGTGCTTGGCCTGACAATGACGAGGTTGCCTTGGCGCTGGCTCAGGCGGCAGCCGAGTCGGCTCTGGGGGCCCTGCTAAAGGCTGGGTACGAGGTGTTGGGGCCGGATAAGCAACCGCTCGAGAGAAGCGCAGGTCGAGTCGCCTGAGGCCCTGAGAGAGGGGTGCCCCAGACAGGACGAGCCTGGGGTTTCTGCGGCTCAGGACCATTTCCCCATCCTCGGAATGGCCGCGGCGCCTCGAGACCGGGGCCCGGGGCACGTGATGAACCATCGGGCTTGGGCCGTGCCGTGGCGGGAGGCTCGGGCCTGATGGTTGATTGCGTGACCAGAGTGGGTTCCGGCCCGCGCTGACCGGCCCGGTGAGCCGGTCTGGTGACGGGGGCCAGGTGGGCCCCGTTCGACCGTCCGTGGTGGTCGAGACCACGCACCCGGCGGCATTCCCCAACCGCCGTCGGCGCCACCATGGCGACCTGACGGGTCGGCGCTACCCGTCACCGGTGGGTGGCTCGGTGCGGCCCGGCGCCGCCGCTCCCCGGGTGCACCGGCATGCTGGCCCGCTGGTCGCGGCTGCCCGCCCGGCGCTGCCGCCAGCACAGCTGCCCAGATACCGGACCACGCCGGGCTGCCGGCGCGAGCCGTGGGCACCACCTGCCATGGCCGAGCAGCGAGCCGGGCGGCGGTGTCCGACGGCGGTCAGGCGTCGGTCGCCAGGAGCTCATCCACGAGGCCATAGGCCAGGGCGGCGTGGGCGTCCAGGACCCGCCCGGCCCGAAGGTCCGCCTCGATGTGTTCAAAGGGGCGGCCCGTCGCCTCGGCCAGACGGCGGACGTAGGCCGAGACCCGGTCCTCGAACTCGCGTGCCTGCCGGGAGAGGTCGGTGGCGACACCGGCACCCCCGGCGGTGGGCTCCCCCAGCCTGAGGTGCCCCAGGGGCCCGATCCGCCGCCAGGAGCAGCTGGCCAGCACACCCACGACGGTCCCTGCCACCCAGCCGATCACGGTGGCGGTGACGGCCACGTCGAGCGAGTCGATGGCGTCCATGAGGGCGAACGCCACGTCGAGCGAGTCGGACTCGGCGGTGAGGCGCAACTCCACCCGCTCATCGCTCAGCGCGTCAAGGGCCAGAAGCGTGGCCACCGCCTCGTCGACCTGATCCTGGCCAACCGTGCCGTTCAGCAACACGACCCGCCGGTCGAACAACGCCCGCTGAATCGATGACCACGGGCCCGGTGGGAACGGCTCAGCCATCGACAGCCCGATCCCCCCGCCGGTCGAGAACCACCTCCACGAAGGCCCTGCAGCGCACCGGGCTCGACAGGCGGACCACGGCCCGTCGCGAGGTGGTGCTCACCCGCGCCACCACCCCCGGGCCGGGACGGTCCCAGCGCCGCCCGGCAGACAACAAGGTCCCGGGCGAGACCTGCCGGCGACGACCGAATCGCCCAATCCCGGCCGGGAGTGGTCTCGGCGATGCTCAGCCACGGTGTCGTTGGGGGTTCGGACCATCATCGTTCATGACAGGCAGCCTAACTCGACGACGAACGTCCCCTCGATGGGGTCAATCTCCGCCGGGACCGCGACAGGGGCCTGCGGCCGCCGCGAACATCAGGTGAACGTTCAAACGAGCTGGTCGCGTCCCATTCCTCGAGGATCCGCCTCATGGCCCAACTTCAGGCGGTCAGGTCCCTGTCGTCTGGAAGAGGGCCTGGAAGATGCGGTCCCAACTGTCTCGGGCGACGAAGTGACCACAGTTCGGAACCAGGGTGAGCGTGGCATTCGGAATTCGGCGCTCCGCTTCCTGGCTCCATGCGACCGGCAGGAAGGTGTCCTCTTCCCCTTGCCACAGGTGCACCGGTCCCGTGATCCACTCGTAGTCGAAGCCCCATGGCTTGTCGTAGGCGAGATAATCATCGACGGCACCTCCGGGGCAGCGGAGGCCTTCGGCGACGGAATCGGCGAACTGCTCGACACCGTCACGTTCGATGGCCGCGATGTCCCGAGGCGCCATCGCGGCTGATCCAAGGCGCATCCACAGACGCGGAGCGCGAGCGGCGATTTCTCCCGTACCACGTAATGCGAGGTAGGCCAGAGGCGGGCACACTTCAGAGAGGCGGAAGAAGACTTCGTCGGTACGGTTTTCGAAGCCTCGTGCCGCACATGGCCACGTGAAGGGAACACCCCCTGCGACGATCACTGTGCTGACCGCCCTCTCCGGTAGAAGAGCAGCCACCGCGGCTGCAAATGGTCCACCGAACGACCAGCCGAAGACGCCGAACCGCTCGATCCCAAGTTGGTCCGCAAGGACTCGAACGTCCTCAGCCCAGTCACCAATCCGCCTTCCCCGTCGACGAGACGAGAGGCCCACACCCGGTCGATCAGGGGAGACGATGCGCACACGGCTGCGACTGGCCGGCCCGTCGGCGGGTTCGATGTCCAGCCGACAGGTCAGGCCACCATGACAATTTATTAGTGGCGAACCAGCTGGATCCCCATATTCTGCGTATCCAAGGAAGCGGCCGTCGGGCAGTCGGATCACCCGGTCACGGGGACCAACGACTGGACGCATCCCCCCATCCTGTCAGGTTGCCGTTGCAATCGCAATCGCCGCCGCGTGAGCGATCCCTTCCTCGACACCCTCGACGTCCTGGGGGCGATGGCAGAACCCGAGCGGGCAGGCCTTCCCGGACGAGGGATCAAGGTCGGATGCGTTGAATGGCGGGAGGCCACCGGGTTTGGAACACCATCGCAATTGGCGGAGAGGGCCCCTCGGTGACGGGGAAAGGTCGCCGACCTGGAACGGCACTGCACCAGGACGCTCGGCGCCGGGTTTCCCGACATCATCGGCGGTCCCCGCTCACCGCCGGCTCTCGGAACCCCGCCCGTCGTTGGGGGATTGTCGGCCTTGGTCCCGCAGGGAGTGACGAACGACCCTACCCCCCGGAGGTGGTCGGCGAGCAGCCTGGTGGCAGCGACTCGAGAAGGACCCGGTGTCGCCGGGAGGTGGTGCCGATGATGTGGTACTGGGGTGGGGGCATGCAGTGGTGGGGATGGCTGGTGGGCTTCCTGGCCATGGTGCTGTTCTGGGGCGCCGTCATCTGGGGGATCTGGTACCTGGCAACAGGCTTCGGCCGCCGTCACCGGCCGGAGCAGCGGTCCGGAGGGGCCAAAGGGATCCTCGACGAACGGCTGGCTCGGGGGGAGATCGATCCGGAGGAGTACCGCCGTCTCCGAGACTTGCTGTCGGCCGACGACGAGGGTCGGACTGGCGAGACCCGTCCCCGGGCAGGAACCGGGGATCGGCGGTAACAACGCTGGCCCGATGCCGATTGTGGGAGACGGCGCGTAGTCCGTCCAGGACCAGGTCCCCAGGCGGTTCGCTGTCCTGGGGTGGGGATTCGGTCGGCCCGGGAAAGCGGGAGCACCGCTGGGTGGAAGGCCCAACGTCGCAACGGTCCGGTCGACGCCCTCGCGGTCGGGGTCGACCGGCCCGGGGTCGCTGGTGACGTGGGTCGACGACAATGACGCCCATGGTCCGACTCGGGCGCTCCAGGCCGTCACCTGCCGGGAACGACCATCCCGGCCGCCGGGAAACCAGGACAGGCACCGCCCCCGCTGTGACCCTCGAGCTCAGTCGAGCTCCCCACGGCTACCTGCCCGCGCTCGGAGGGCGTACCAGCCGGCACCGGACCGTGCACGATCACGGTGACGGGCGGCCTGGGCCCGGTGGGCGCTGCACCCGACCTCCCGGGCTCAGCCCACACGGGCCCGGGAGGTGCTCCCTACGGATGCCACTCGCCCCCTCGGGGGGGCACCTCTGCCGGGAGGCCACACCCCGGCAGTGGAGCGGTCCCCGTCGCTCCCGGGCCGCTGGGGAGGTCGTCGCTGGGCTGCGACCACGATCTCCGGCCCAGCGGTCTCGCTCACCCGGGGCTCCCCGAGCCCCTCGGCGGGGGGCGGGTGGGACGGCGCCCCGGGGTCCCCGCCGGCCGAGCACCCCGGGATCGCGGCCGCCGTAGCCTGGGCGTCGCCTCTGTGTGGTGCAGGGGCGACGAGGCCTCGCAGGCCGGCCGCTTGCATCGAGGCGCCCACGTCGGGCATCGGTCCCGACGCCGGGCGCCGCGGTCGGGCACGCCGGCCGGGGGCGTGAGACCGGTGGTGCGACCGGGTACGTGCTCCTTGGTGTCTTTCAACGCTCGAAAGAACCGACCCCCGCCGCACGATGACATCAGACGCTTACCGGCGGAACGATCCGCGTGGCCGTCACCGCCCAGCCATCGGCTGGCGGGGTCGGCACCCGCTCCGACGCCTGTCGGGCTGCGACGACCGTTGCCGGTCCCGGTCAGCCCCCGCGCCGCCCGCTAGCCCGTGCACCGGAGGAGTCACATCCCGTCGGACGACCCTGGGCAGGGGGACGTATCGCAGCTTCATGCCGTGGCCACCACCGGACCCCGACCGCGCCTGCTGGCCCGGACGCTGGGAAGCCTACCGTTGGTGGCCGTCTCGGTGCTGCTGGTCAACGCAACGGAGCCGGTCCTCCCCGCACCGACGCTGTTGTGGCGGATCACGCCGGCCCGACTGGTGTTCCTCGTCGGGTTCGCAGCGCTGCTCGCCAGCGGTGTCCGTCTGGGGGATTTCCGCACCCGGCTGGACGTGCCGATCGGCCTGCTGCTGGTGGCTGCGGCCGCGTCGATCCTGCACGGCGGCTTCTCGCCAGCGCCCCTGCAGGTCCTCGTGGAAGACGTCGCCCTCTACTACCTGACGGTCGGCTGCCTGCGCCGCAACCCCGACGCTCTCCAGGGCCTGTCCGTCGCGGCGTTCGCCGCGGTCACGATCACCGCGATCGTGGCCCTCCATCAGGTGTCCCAGCACGTGAACACCACGTTCTGTCGCGCCTTCTTCACCGACGTCCCCTGCGCCCCGGGCCGGCTGATCCGCGCCACCGGCACGTTCTCCAACCCCAACGTGATGGCGCCCGACGTGCTGCTCCTCGGGCCGCTGGCAGCGCTGGTGCCCGGCCAGGTCGGCGACCGGTGGAGCCGGTTGGCACTCGGCGGGCTCCTGGCTGCCGGCTACGCCGGCCTCGTCGTCACGTACAGCCGGGGGGCCTACCTCGGCGCCGTGGCCGCCGGCGGGGCGGTGGGTCTGGCGATGATCTACCGCAGGGGCGCCTGGCGGCGCGCGTACACCTGGGCCCTGGCCATCGGGGCGGTGCTGGCCGCTGCAGCGTTCGGCACCGGGCTGGTCGGCCGTCTCGGGGAGCGCAACCTGATCTGGTCGCGCGCGGTTGCCCTGGCCCGCCGCCATCTGGCCACCGGCGTGGGGGTCGGCCACACCCGTCAGGCGCTGGGCACCGCCCACGGCGTCCCGCTGTACCACGCCCACAACCTGTGGCTGGACTGGCTTCTGGCGGCGGGCGTGGTCGGCCTCATCGCCATCATCGCCATCACGGCTGTGTCGCTGCGGGCGGCCATACGCTCGTCGCTGGCAGGATCCCCGGCCGCGCTCGCCTCGTTGACCGGCTTCTACGTGGTCAGCCTGGTCGACGACCCCGCGTATCTGCACCGGATCGCGGCCACCTGGTGGCTGGTGCTTGCCGTCACCATGGCTGAGCGCCCACGGTCGCGGCGACGAGGGGGCCTCCGACGCTGGCCTGAACTGGAACCCAGGTGAGCAGTGCTCACCGGTGTGGCCTCAGGCGGCGCCGGGTGCCGCTCGTGTGTCGGGGCTCGCCCGGGGCCCAGCCGCCGGCCCACGGGAGCCCCTGGAGCCCCCGTCGCCCGCTGGCCGCAGCGGCCTCACCAGTCCCCCGCCTCGGCGCCAGGGCCCACCACGGGTCCGCAGGGGCCCTTCCACCGCGGACGGCCACCCACTAGAGGAAGCGATGACCGGGCCGGTGGCGCCATGCCCATAGCATGCCCAGGCGAAGGGGAGTAGCCCGCTCCCTCCAGTGGATCGACATGCTGGGACCCCGGTCCCCGGTCGCTGGGCCTGGTCAGAGCCAGGTGGGCGAGACCTTCGACCACGCACACGGGCTTGGCCGTGCCGGGTCGGAGGCACCGCCTCCGACCCGGCCGGAGGACTGGAGGGAAGGTCATGGCAGCTGCGGCAGCTGCGGCTCACCGTCAGGGAGCGGGTCAGCCTCGACACCCGACGTCCCTCCCATCCCCCGGCGAGGACCGCCTGGAAGTATTGCGGCGCAGGGGTCGGCGCCTGGAGCTCGCCACAACGGTGTGGAACGCCGGCGAGGTGGTCGCCACCCTCGTTCTGGGGCTCCTCGCCCACTCCCTCGCCCTGATCGCCTTCGGACTGGACTCCCTGGTCGAGGTGTTCGCCTCCCTGGTCGTGCTCTGGCACCTGGGGGACCTGGGAATGTCCGGTCGAAGCCGCCGGGCGGAGCGTCTGGTGGCTGCCGCCTTCGGAGCTCTCGGGGTGTACTTGGCGGTGGCGGGGATCGGGGGGCTCGTCTCGCACACGGTCGCCGCAGGATCACCAGCCGGCATCGGGTTCCTCGGAGCCACGGTGGTGGTCATGGTCGTCCTGTCCCGGGCCAAGGCCCGCGTGGGGCAGGCGCTGGCCAGCGGACCCCTCCTGGCCAACGCGACGATGACCCTCATCGACGGCTCCCTGGCGGCTGGGGTGCTTCTCGCCCTGGTGGCGGACCTTGCCGTGGGTTGGTGGTGGGCCAACCCGGTGGCGGCCCTGGCGGTTGCGGCGGTGGCGTGCAAGGAGGGGGTCGAGGGGTGGCGGACGGCGGGTTGAGGGACCACCGGCCTCCGCGCCGCATTCGGCCCTGGGGGTCCAGTGGGGCCGCAGTCGGCGATCTCTGACAGGAGCGAGCACCCCAGCGGGACCCGCTGGACCGAACGTGGCGACGACGTTCACCAGGACCGCTGACTCCGATCACCTCCCCATGTTCTGTCCGTCAGCGCCCCGCCCTGCTTGGCGCCGCCCGCCGCGCCCGCCAGGCGACGGGGCACCTGACCAAGCGCGGTTCGGATAGCGGGGAGGTTCGTCGCCGGCCGCAGCGTGCCGCCGTGGCCGACATCACCGAACCCGTTGTGCCAGCTCAGGACACCTGGTGGTTTCTCGCCTCCCTCCACCGATCTGGTCCGGAGCAGCTTGGCCCGCGACCCTCCCTGGAACGCCGGGAGGCCGGTCCTCGCCCGGAACAGGTCCCACCGGGCCCCTCAGCGATCCTGCTGGCCCGCCGGCACCTCATGGGCGGGGCAGTCGCCCCACCACCCCGATGGTTGTCCGCTCCGTCCTCGTGGGTAGCCACCCGGAAGGGAAGCGCACCGCAATGGACCGAGGAGCCGCCGATGCAGGCCGTCGTGTATCGAGGGGTAGGCGACATCGCCTTGGAGGAGGTCCCCGAGCCCCGGATCGAGGAGCCGACCGACGCCGTCGTCCGGATCACCACCAGCGCGGTGTGCGGCACGGACCTGCACATGGTCAGGGGCACCATGCCCGGCATGGTGCCCGGCACGGTCCTCGGACACGAGGCCGTCGGCGTGGTCGAGGAGGTCGGCCCGGAGGTGCGCAACCTCCGACCCGGGGACCGGGTGGTGATCCCCTCCACGATCGGCTGTGGGTCCTGCTCCTACTGCCGGGCGGGTTATTACGCCCAGTGCGACCGGGCCAATCCCAACGGGCCCGCTGCGGGGACGTGCTTCTTCGGCGGTCCCCGGGCGACCGGGCCGGTGAACGGCCTCCAGGCGGAGTACGCCCGCGTACCCTTCGCCCACACCGGGCCGGTCAAGCTTCCCGAGATCCTGTCCGACGATGACGCCATTCTGTTGTCGGACATCTTCCCCACCTCCTGGTTCGGCGCCCGGTTGGCCGAGGTCGCCGAGGGGGACACCGTGGCCGTGTTCGGGACGGGGATCGTGGGCCAGCTCGCCATTGCCAGCGCCAGGCTGCAGGGAGCTGGGCGGGTTCTTGCGATCGATGCGATCCCCTCCCGGCTGGAGATGGCCAGGACGCACGGCGCCGAGGTGATCAACTTCGACGAGGAGGAACCGGTCCAGGCGGTGCGGGACCTGACCGACGGCACCGGGGTGGACCGGGCCATCGACGCGGTCGGGGTCGACGCCAACCGTGCCCGCTCCGGGCCCGCGGGGCAGGTTCCTTCTGCGGTAGCCGAGGCCTTCGACCGGGAACGGGAGCAGGTGGCGCCCCAGATCAACCAACAGGACGGGACCTGGCGCCCCGGTGACGCGCCGTCCCAGGCGCTCCAGTGGGCGGTGGAAGCCCTGGCCAAGGCCGGGACCCTCGGGATCATCGGCGTCTACCCGCCAGAGGACCGGTCCTTTCCCATCGGCCTGGCCATGAACAAGAACCTGACCCTCAAGATGGGCAACTGCAACCACCGCCGCTACCTCCCCCACCTCATCGACATGGTGGCCTCCGGGCGGATGGGGCTGGCCGCAGACGTCACCCAGCGCCAGCCCCTCACCGACGTCCTGGACGCGTACGCAACCTTCGACCGCCGGGAGCCTGGCTGGGTCAAGGTGGCGCTCCAGCCCGCCGGCGCGCCGACAGGCCGCGGCTGACACCCGGCGTCGCCCCTCGCAGAGCCATCGCTAGACCCCCGTCTCGAGGGGGCCGACCTCCCCACGGTCCCCCTGTTGGGACCCGAGAACGGTGCCTGGACGACCGTGCCTCGTTCCTGGGCCCTGGCCCGGGTCGTCCGTCCCCAGCCGGCCGGCCGCGCCGCCCGCACCTGCGACTCGTCCCGCCCCTCCCCCTCCCCGAACGGGCGCTGGCCCCTTCCCAGCCGCGGCCTGCGACGCATTCCGGACGCCACGTGGATCGTCCGTCGGGGGCCAGCCCCACCGCGATGGCCGCCGGGGGGCCTGCCTCCCTCGCCACGGTCGTGGACCGGTACGGGGCACCTCCTGTCCAGGGCGGCCGCGATCGGACAGCGGTGAGCCGCGTCGCTCACGCGGGGCGAGCTTGTCGCCTGTAGGCGTCGCCAGGGTGCTTGTCGGCTGCGACGTGCCGCAGGGCGTCGAGGCCCGCGGCGATGGCTGGCTGCTCACGGGAACCGCTGCGTACGGCGGACAGAACGTGGCGTGTGGGTATCGGGTGCTCGGAGAGTGGGAGGCGGGCGACCCGGTGGGCGTCGGGTAGGTGGGCCAAGCGAGGAACGAGGGCGACCCCGAAGCCGTGGGCGATGAGTGCCGCACCGGTGTCCCATTCGTCGGCGTAATGGGCGATGTTGGGCGCGAAGCCCGCGCTGGCGCAGGCGACCAGCACCAGCTGATGGTAGGCGCTGCCTGGGGTGCCCACGATCCAGGTGTCATGGGCGGCCTGGGAAAGGGCGATGCTGGCGTGCCGCGAGAGCTGGTGGTCACTCGAGACCACCAGATCCAAGGGTTCAGTAAGAAGCGGTTCCTGGTCGAATGCCGGGTCGGCGGCCGCTGGCATGTCTGGCGTCGCCACCACGACGGCGATGTCCACGTCACGGGTCGCCAGCAGGTCGAAGGCGTGCCGTGGTTCAGCTTCGCTGACCTGCACGGCCAGGTGAGGATAGGCGTCCCGCAGTTGCACGGCGGCATCCGGTAGCAGCACGGCTGCGGCGGAGGAGAACCCGCAGAACCGCAGTTTGCCGCCGATGGTCCCGGACCGATACCCGGCAAGATCCGCCAGGGCGTCCTCCCACCGGGCGGCCAGCGCATCAGCATGCGCGAGCAGCCTGTGCGCGGCCGGCGTCAGGCGCACGTTGCGTCCGGTGTGTTCCAAGAGAACGAGATCGAGTTCACGCGCCAGCGCCTGCAACTGATGGGAAGCGGCGGAGGGGGTGAGGTGACAGACCTCTGCGGCGGCTGTCACCGTGCCGTGCCGGGCCACTGCGCGCAGCACGGTGAGCCTCCGATCAACCATGTACTAATCGTACATGGTTATCTGTTCATCCTTGAGATGGACAGGACGGTTCATCCCGGTACACGATGAACGCGACCACATGTCCACCAGCGTGTGAGGGGGGCGGTGTAGTGCAGCGGCGCCCAGCGATTGTGATCGGCTGCGGCCAGCTCGGGTCGGCCGCTTTGTACCGGCGGCCGCGCCCACTCGGGCCAGGGATGCTGGGCATCGAGCAGTTCCCGTTCGGGCACGAGCAAGGCGGGTCGGGGGACCGTTCGCGGATCATTCGGCTGGTGCAGCACCAGCGTCCCTATGCGGCGCTCGCTTTCGCCGCCTACCGGTCGTGGCGTCGAGTCGGGCGCGCCTCCGGTCAGTGCCTCGTCACGACCACGGGGGGGTTGGTCGTCGAGGATGCGGCCCACCGAGCCCTGACGGACACGGACGCCCGCAGCCTTAAGGGCTACGCCGCCATGCTCACGCGGTTCGACGTGGGCTATGAGCCGCTTGACGCCGGTGAGGTCACCAGACGGTGGCCGCAGTTCCGGCTCACACAGGCTGAGCAACCCCCCTACCAGAAGGACACTCTCATCCCGCCAGGGCGAACGCCGTGCACGTGTCGCTCGCTCGCGCCCACGGCGCGTCGATCGCCGAGGACGCCGCTGTGCGGTGTGTGATGCCGTCCGCGGCCGGCGTCGAGGTGCACACCGCTGACCGCACCTACCTCACGGACTCCCTGGTGGTGGCGTGTGGCGCCCGGACCGATCAGGTGCTCGCCGAAGGTGGCGTCGAGTTACCCCCTGACCGTGACCCAAGAGCAGGTCGCCTGGTACAGGGCCACCGACCCGCGCCGCTTTCCCTCGCAGAGCTTCCCGGTGTCCATGCGGCATGGGCAGCACAACTGCTATGGATTCTCCGTTCACGCCGAGGTGGCGACCAAACTTGGGGTGGGCCCGAGACGAGCACGCAAGCG
>DASQQH010000133.1:0-5825 GCA_035643555.1 Acidimicrobiales bacterium
AGGCAGGCCGACAGGAGGTTGACGGCGGCCCACAGCTCGGCGAAGGCGACCACTTCGAGGAGCACGGCGAACACCACGGCGGCGCGCGGCGTCACCTCGCCGGTGACGAGCGGACGGTTGCGGGTGCGGTGCATGACCGCGTCGATGTCCCGATCGGCCACCATGTTCATGGCGTTGGCCCCCCCTGCCGCCAGGGAGCCGCCCACCAGGGTCGCCAGCACCAGCCAGCCCGAGGGGAGCCCCCGGGCGGCGACCACCATCGTGGGAAGCGTGGTGACGAGCAGGAGCTCGACGATCCGAGGCTTGGTCAGGGCCACGTACCCGCCGATGCGGGCCCGCAGCGACCGGTGGGCCACGACAGGGGAGGCGGCGGTGGTGCCCATGTGCCTAGAGACACTAGGTCTCACCTGCCAGGAACTCCAGGCACCCGGGGCAGGGTGAGGACCCGGTGATGCCCGGTCCCGGACCCGGGTGGCCTACCATCCCCGGCGTGTCGTCCCGGCTCCGGGTCAGCCCCCGCCTGTTCCGCCGCCTCGCCACCATGTCCGTGGTGGCCCTGTCCCTCATCATCGTCACGGGGGCCGCCGTCCGGCTGACGGGCTCGGGGCTCGGGTGTCCCGACTGGCCCTCCTGCTACCAGCACCACCTGGCGGCCGCCTGGTCCTTCCACCCCATGGTGGAGTTCACCAACCGCCTCATCACCATCTGGGTGGTGGTCGTGGTGACCGCCACCACCGCGGCCGCCCTGCTGCGCCGGCCGCGGCGCGCCGACCTGGTGTGGCTGGCCGCCGGGGAGCTGGTCGGGGTCCTCGGCCAGGCGGTCCTGGGGGGCCTCACCGTCCTCTTCCAGCTGGCGCCCGAGCTCGTCATGGCCCACTTCGCCCTCTCGGTCGCCGTGCTCGCCGACGCCATCGCCCTCCACCGGCGGTCCGGCCTGGCCAGCACGCCGCCCCGGGCGATGGTGGGACGCCACCTGATCTGGTCGGGGCGCCTGCTCCTGGTGGGGCTGTCGGTCGTCATCCTGGCCGGCACCGCCACCACCGGGAGTGGCCCCCATGCCGGCAGCCCCCAGGCAACCCGCCTCCCCTTCGCCTTCCGCTCGGTGGCCGAGTTCCACGCCACCCTGGCGATGCTGCTGGTGGGGTTCGTGGTGGGGATCGTCGTCGCCGCCTACCAGGCGGGGGTGCCCGAGGAGGTGCGCAAGCGCGCTGGGGTGCTCCTCGTGGCGGTCGTGGCCCAGGGGATCATCGGCTACAGCCAGTACTTCCTGCGGGTCCCCGCCGGGATCGTGGAGCTGCACATCATCGGCGTCACCCTGCTGTGGATCGTCGCCCAGCGCTTCCACCTGGGCCTGTTCCACCGACCGGCGCTCGACCTGGCCCCCCGGGCGCTCCTGGTGTCCCCGGGGCCTCCTGAGGCCGCCGTCGGGGCGCCCCCGGGCGTGCCGGTGGCGCCCGGGGGCGCCCGGCCGACCGGAGAGGCCCTCGGACCCGATCCGCAGCCCTGAGCCCCGGGGACCGGCACCCGTCGAGCAGGGCACCCGGGCCGGCCCGACGCTGGCGTGGTGCGAGGCGCCGCCACGGAAGGCACAATCGGGGTATGTCCGCGTCGTCGAGCTCGACCACCGCACCCACCAGGGTCGATCAACCCGAGACCGGCTCCGATGTCGCGCCCGACCGGCCGTGGAAGGTCATCGTCTGGAACGACCCGATCAACCTCATGTCGTATGTCACCTTCGTGTTCCAGAAGCTGTTCGGCTACAGCCGGGAGAAGGCCACCAAGCTGATGCTCGACGTCCACCACAAGGGCAAGGCCATCGTCTCCAGCGGACCGCGGGAACGGGCGGAGCTGGACGTGTTCCGCCTCCACGAGCACGGCCTGTGGGCGACCATGGAACACGACCAGTGATGCGCTCCCCCCTGCGACGGACCCGGGACGGTCGTTGGCAGCTCCGCCTCCCCGCCCGGGAGCGGGACCTGCTGCGATCGCTGCCCGCCCAGCTCCGTGAGCTGCTGGCATCGAACGACCCCAGCGTGGCCCGGCTGTTCCCCCCCGCCTACGCCGACGACCCCGAGAAGGAGGCCGAGTACCGGGACCTGATCGGGGACCAGCTCCTCGAGTCCCACCAGGGCGCGCTGCACATCCTGGAGGAGACCGTGGACGCCTCGCACCTGGACGACGACCAGCTCACGGCCTGGCTGGGGGCGGTCAACGATCTGCGCCTGGCCCTCGGCACCAGGCTGAACGTCACCGAGGACATGGAGCCGCCGTCCCCCGACGACCCGGAGGCGCCGGCCATGGCCACCTATGCCTACCTGAGCGTCCTCCAGGAGCGGATGGTGGAGGCGCTTGCCACCACCCTCTAGACGGGGGCCCGGTCCGGGAATGCCCCCCGAGGCAACAACGGCGGTGACGACGCACCGGGTGACAGGAGCCGGCGGCGTGGGCCTCACCGTGGACCTGTGGCCGGGCCAGGAGATCGGCTTCCTGCTCGTGCACGGCCTGGCGTCCAACGCCCGGCTGTGGGACGGGGTGGCCGCCTGGCTCAACGGGGTGGGCCACGCCGTGGCCGCCCTCGACCAGCGGGGCCACGGCCGATCGGACAAGCCGGACCACGGCTACGACCTGGCCACCGCGTGCGACGACCTGGTGGCCGTCCTCGCCGCGTTGCGGGCCGGCCCCCGGGGAGGCGACGGGGCCTGGCGGCGACCGGTCGTCGTGGGCCAGTCCTGGGGCGCCAACGTCGCCCTCGAGGTGGCCTGGCGGCACCCGGGCCTCACCGCGGGGGTCGTCTGCGTGGACGGGGGGACCAACGACCTCGCCGATCGGTTCCCCACCTGGGAGGCCTGCGCGACGGTCCTGGCGCCCCCTCCCCTCGCCGGAACGCCCGCGGCGGACTTCGAGGCGGCGGTCAGGACCCGCCATCCCGACTGGCCGGAGCCGGGGATCCAGGCCACGCTGGCCAACGTGGAGTTCCGGGCCGACGGGACCGTCGCCCCCTGGCTGACGAGCGACCGCCACATGCTGATCCTCCGCTCCCTCTACGAGCACCGCCCCTCCACCCGCTTCGCCGGCATCCGGGAGGCGGTGCTCCTGGTCCCCGCCGACACCGGCGACGAGACGTGGACCGCGGCGAAGCGGGCCGGGGTGGCCACGGCCCTCGCCGCTCTCCGCCGGTCGCGGGCCCGGTGGTTCGCGCCCGCCGACCACGACCTCCACGCCCAGTTTCCCGACCAGCTGGCCATGGTGCTGTCCGGTGCGACGGTCGAAGGGCTCTTCGGGTGAGCCGGGTCGGCCCCCCCGCCGGCGCGCTCCCCCGGCTCCTCACGATCATGGGCTCGGGGGAGACCGCTCCGACCATGGCCAGGGTCCACCGTGACCTGATCAGCCGCCTCGGGTCCCCGCCGGTGCCGGCCGTCCTGCTCGACACCCCCTTCGGGTTCCAGGAGAACGCCGACGACCTCTGCGCCCGAGCGCAGGCCTACTTCCGCGACAGCGTCGGGGCCGACCTGGAGATCGCCAGCCTCCGCTCGGCAACGGCCGACCGCGTGGCCGAGGCCCGGTGGCTCGCCCGGGTCGGCACTGCCCGCTACGTGTTCGCCGGCCCGGGAAGCCCCAGCTACGCCCTCCGCCACTGGGACGCCTCAGGGCTCCCCGCCGAGCTTCGGGAGAAACTGCGCGCCGGCGGGGGCGTCACCTTCGCCAGCGCGGCGGCGCTGACCCTGGGCACGGCCACGGTGCCGGTCTATGAGATCTACAAGGTGGGCGAGGACCCCCACTGGCTCCCGGGCCTGGATCTGCTGGCCGAGGCGGGCCTCCACGCCGCGGTCATCCCCCACTTCGACAACGCCGAGGGGGGCACCCACGACACCCGCTACTGCTACCTGGGCGAGCGCCGCCTTTCCCGCATGGAGGGCCAGCTGGGCGAGGGCGTCTTCGTCCTCGGTGTCGACGAGCACACCGGGCTGGTCCTCGACCTCGGTGAGGGATCGGCCTCGGTGGTGGGCCTGGGCGGGGTGACCGTCCGGGCTGCCAGGCGCTCCCACCGGCTCCCCGCCGGCACCACCGTGCCCATCACCGAGCTCGCCGAGCGGGCGGTCGCCCTGGCCACCGGCCCCGGTCCCTCTGCGCCGGCCACCCCGGCGCCGGGGGCAGGTCCCGAGGCCACCGCGGGGGCCGGGGGCCCGGCCCGACCATGCACCCGGGACCCCACCTCGCCCCTGTTGTCCGCCGTGCGGCACCACCAGGAGGCGTTCTCGGCGGCACTGGCCGACCGGGAGGTGGTCGGGGTGGTCCGGGCCGTGCTGGCGCTGGCCGACGAGCTCGTGGCCTGGTCCCGGGACAGCCTCCAGTCCGACGAGTCCGATCGGGGACGGGACGCCCTGCACGCCATGGTGGCCACCCTCGGCGACGTGGCCGAGGTCGGCGCCCGGGACCCCGCGACGGTCGTCGGCCCCTTCGTGGAGGCCCTGGTGGACGCCCGGGCCCGGGCCCGGGCCGACCGGCGCTACGGGGAGGCCGACCGCCTCCGGGAGCAGCTGGCCACCCTGGGGGTGGAGGTCCGGGACACGCCCCAGGGGACCCACTGGTTGCTCTCCTGGGACCCCCGCCCCGGCCCCGGTGGGTGACCCTGCTGGACCGTTGGCCTGCTAGGCTGGCAGAGCCCGTGCAGGGGCCAGGCCCCCATCGTCTAGCGGCCCAGGACGCCGCCCTTTCAAGGCGGTAGCACGGGTTCGAATCCCGTTGGGGGTGCTCCCCGGATGGGGTCGAGCCGTTGACAGACACCAGGGACCTGTGGTGCAGCTAGGAGTGCACGCCGGCCTGTCAAGCCGGAGGGCGCGGGTTCAAATCCCGTCAGGTCCGCTCGCCCCGGGGCGAGGTCGGGTAGCTCAGTTGGCAGAGCGCGCGCCTGAAAAGCGCGAGGTCCGGGGATCGACGCCCCGCCCGACCACCACGAAGGCCCAGGTCAGAAGGGGTGTTCCCCGACCCGGGTGCCAGTGGGGCTGGCGCCGTGCCCACCACGTGCCCACCAGCTCAGCCGACATCGGACCGTCTCCAGGGTCCGGGGTGTCTCGGCCGTGGTCAGGTGCCCAGCCGGCCTCGGCCACCATGGCGTCGAGTCCCTCGGCGATGCGCCGGTCCCGCTCATCGGCGGCGTGCTGGTAGGTCATCGCCGCCTGGGTGCTGGTGTGACCCAGGCGGGCCATCAGCTCCCTGGTCGTCGCCCCGGTTTGGGCCGCGAGCGTCCCCGCGCTGTGCCGCAGGTCGTGGAAGCGCAACCCGTGGAGGCCGGCCGCCTGGATAGCAGGGCGCCACACCCGATCGCGAAAGTTGCTCCGCTCCAAGGGTAGGCCCCCGGGGCTGGTGAACACGTAGGCGTCCGGACCGGCCTCGGCGTAGGCCGCGAGGTGCCGCTGCAGCTCGGCCACCAGCTGAAGTGGGATGGCGACCCCGGCGGGCTTCGGTCCCATGGCCCACCTCTTGGCACAGGAGATGACGTGGTCACCCGCGTCGACCCGTTCGTGGATGGACCGCTCCTCCACCAGGGGGGCACACCACAAGCGGCACCCTCGTCACCGGGCCCCGGCCACCCTGAGGGCCCGGTTGGAACGGCACGTGGAACACACGAGGTCCCTGCGCCCAGAATCAGGCCGCTGACGAGGGCTCATCGGGCACGGTGGCCAAGGGGGCATCGCCCACGGGGGCCGGGTGGCTGGCGGCAAGCTCGGCGAGGTCGGCATCGGTAACGTGAGCCGCCCGCACACGGACAGGCTCACGGACGCCGTCCACCCGGACATAGCCGACACCGGGGGTGGATGCGGGGA
>DASQQH010000134.1:0-4304 GCA_035643555.1 Acidimicrobiales bacterium
CGATCGCCAGGGCCTGGGCACAGGCCATGAGCCCGGCCCCCCCCGAGCCCAGCACCAGGACGTCGAAGGTCACCTCCTCCACAGCGCCCTCCTCCGCAGGGCCTGGATGGCGAGGAGGGGGGCGACGCCCTTGGGGCAGACCACCGTGCAGTTGCCGAGGTTGTGGCACCGCCAGGCGCCCTGCTCCCCCACGGCCTCGGCCAGGCGGGCGTCGGGGTCCGCGTCGCGGGCGTCGGCCGCGAGCGCCCAGGCCCGGGCCAGGGCGGCGGGCCCCAGGAAGTCCGGGTTGAGCCCCACCATGTCGCAGGCCGAGTAGCAGGCCCCGCAGCTGATGCAGTTGATGGCCCGCTCCACCAGGCCCCGCTCGGCGGCGGTGACCCGGGCGGGCTCGGTGAGGGGCGCCGGCCGGAACTCGGGGTGGACCGCCCCGTACTTGGCGAAGAAGGGGTCGAGGTCGACCACCAGGTCCCTGAGCACCGGCAGGTGGCGCAGGGGCTCCACCCGCACCCCGTCCCGGACCAGGGAGAGGGGCATCTGGCAGGCCAGTTGCTCCCGCCCGTCGACCCGCACCGCGCACGACCCGCAGATCCCCGCCCGGCAGGACACCCGGAAGGCCAAGGTCGAATCGCCCCGGGCCTGGAGGGCGAAGAGGGCGTCCACCACCATTCCCTCGGGGGGGACCTCGACCTGGTAGTCGACCAGGGATCCCTCGGCACCGGGTTCCTGACGCCACACCCGGAGGGCAAGTGCCCGGGTGGCGTCGGCACTGTCCGCCGTTGGCACGAGAACCGAGTATAGAAAACGGTCGTCCTGTTGTACAGAGGTCCGACCACACTGATTTGGTCTGTACAGAGGTCCGACCAGACTGTTACAGTACCCGGGATGGCTGATCCGATGTGGTGGGGGTCAACCTGATGGCGGTGGCGAGCGGCCCAATCACCGCAGTCGCCGAGGGCTTCTACGCGGCGCTGGAGGAGACCGCCCGGGAAGCCTACGTCTCGGCCCTCAAGGACATCCCCCCCGACGTCCGCGCCGGGCTGGCCCGGGCCATCGAGGGGGAATCCTCCGAGCGGGCCGCGAACGTGATGCGCACGATGCTTGCGGCCGTCGAGCTCGGGGACCAGGGGATGCTGGTGTGCCAGGACACCGGGATTCCGATCTACTGGGTGCGCATCGGGACCGGCGCCTACGTGGACGGGGCCCGGGTGGGCGAGGTGATCGAGCGGGCCGTGGCCCGGGCCACCCTGGAGACCCCCTTCCGCTCCTCCATCGTGCACCCGACCGAGCGCCTGAACCGCCAGGACTCCACCGGGGAGGGGGTCCCGGTCCTGCACTTCGAGTTCGACCCCGGCGCCGAGCACCTCACCCTGCTCATGATGCCCAAGGGCTCGGGATCGGAGAACTGGTCGTTCCTGCGCATGCTGGTGCCGGCCGACGGGGACGACGCCATCCGCTCCTTCGTCCTGGAGGCGGTGGTGGAGGCCGGAGGGAAGGCGTGCCCACCCCTGGTGGTGGGCGTGGGACTCGGGGGGACCTCGGACCAGTGCGTGGCCCTGGCCAAGTGGGCCACCGCCCGCCCGGTGGGGGAGCGCCACCCCGATCCCACGGTGGCCGCCTTCGAGGAGGCGCTGCTCGCCGACATCAACCGCCTGGGGATCGGTCCCCAGGGGCTCGGGGGCGACACCACCGCCCTGGACGTGCACGTGGAGCGGGCCTGGACCCACAACTCCATGAACCCGGTGGCGGTGAACCTGCAGTGCTGGCGGGGGGAGCGCCGCCGGGCCCGCATCTCCTACGCCGACCACGCCGTGGACTGGGGCTACTGATGGTGGCGACGCTCCAGACACCGCTCACCGCCGAGGCCGTGGCGGAACTGCGGGTGGGGGACCAGGTGACGGTCTCGGGGACCGTGTGGGGCCTGCGGGACGCCACCCTCATCCACTGGCAGCGCCAGGGCCAGGAGTTCCCCGTCGACCTCGCGGGGGCGGTCCTGTTGCACACCCAGCCCAACGTCCGCCGGGAGGGGGACCGGTTCGTCCCGGTCTGTGTGGGCACCACCACCAGCCAGCGGATGGACCGCTTCACCAGGCCCCTGCTCGAGACCTACGGGATCCGGGCCATCCTGGGAAAGGGCGGCCTGTCCGAGGACAGCGCGGCCGCCATGGCCGAGTACGGCTGTGTGTACCTGGCCGTGGTCGGGGGGGCCGCGTCGCTCGAGACCCTCCAGATCGAGGAGATCGAGGCCGTGTACTGGGAGCACCTGATGCCCGAGTGCCTGTGGCGCTTCCGGGTGCGCGACCTGGGGCCGCTGTTCGTGGCCATCGACGGGAAGGGCGCCAACCTCCACCAGGAGGTGAGCCGGGAGGCCCGGGCCAGGCTGGCGGCGCTGACCTCGTCACCCGGGGCGGCGGCCGGCCCGACGACCCCGGCCACGGGTCCGGTGGACCGATGAGGGCCCCGGGGTTCCTCTCCCTCCAGGGCCGGCGGTCCCCCGCCGGGCTGCCCGGGGCGACCGCGTCCCCCGCCGGGATCGCCGGCCCCTCCGGGGAGGGGGCGCCGCTGCTGTCCGTCGAGCACGTGCAGATCAGCTACCGACTGAAGGACACCGTGGTCCAGGCGGTGGGTGACGCCTCCTTCGAGATCATGCCCGAGGAGAAGGTCATGCTGATCGGGCCGACGGGCTGCGGGAAGTCCACCATCCTGAAGGCGGTCGCCGGGTTCCTCGAGCCGGTGTCGGGCCAGATCTCCTTCGCCGGCAGCACCGATGTCTCCCCCCGCCCCGACCGGGCCGTGGTGTTCCAGGAGTTCGACCAGCTGTTCCCCTGGCGGAACGTCCTGGAGAACGTCGCCTATCCCCTCCGGGTGACCGGGCGCTCCAAGAGCGAGGCCCTGGCCCAGGCGACCAGCTTCATCGACATGGTGGGCCTCGCCCACGCCACCCGTCGGTTCCCCCACCAGCTGTCGGGAGGGATGAAACAGCGGGTGGCCATCGCCAGGGCCCTGGCGCTCGGCCCGCCGCTGCTGCTCATGGACGAGCCCTTCGGGAGCCTGGACGCCATCACCCGGGGCCGCCTCCAGCGTGACCTGAACCGCCTCGCCGAGCAGGCCCGGGTGGCGTTGCTGTTCGTGACCCACAGCATCGACGAGGCCCTGGTCCTCGGTCACCGGGTGGTCGTGCTGAACGGCTCACCCTCGACGGTGGCGGCGGTGGTGGACGTGGCCGACATCACCAGCCCCGAGGACGACCACTACAAGGCCGTGCACGGCTCCCTCGAGGAGCTCCTGGGTGGGGCACACGAGGAGGTCGGCAATGGCAACGACTAGCCGACAGGTGCCAGCGCCCGGCCTCCGCCCCCGCGGTGGTGGCGCCGGCGCCGGAACGGCCCTGGGCCAGGAGCGGGCCTGGACGAGGCTGCCGTCCTGGCTGCGGCGGGTGATCATCCTGGCGGTGGCGGTGGGCATCTGGGAGCTCTACGTGAAGGCGGCCCACGTGAGCCGCCTGGTCATCGCCAGCCCCTACGCGGTGGCCAAGGCCTTCCTCTCCGGGTGGGGGAGCGGCCAGATCGCCAGCGCCACGGTGGTGACCCTCGAGGCCCTGGCCATCATCTGGTTCGGCCTGAACGAGAAGGCCCTGGTCTTCGTGGTGGCCAACGCCGTGCTGTGGCCCATCGCGATCAACGTCACCACGGGGTTCCGGACGGTCAACGCCACCCTGGTCATGGTGGGCAGGAACCTGGGTCTGCGGGGGTGGCGACTGGTGCGGGACGTCCTGCTCCCGGCGGCACTCCCCTCCATCATCAGCGGCATCAAGGTGGGATGGGCCTTCGGGTGGCGGACCGTCATCGCCGCCGAGCTGGTGTTCGGGACGGCCGGCGGGGCGGGGGGACTGGGGTACTTCATCAACAAGAGCCAGTACTTCCTGAACATCCCGGACGTCTTCGCCGGGCTGGTGACCATTGCGGTGATCGGCATCATCGTCGAGGTGGGGTTCAACGTCCTGGAGCGACGGACCGTTATCCGGTGGGGGATGCAGGCGACCGCCTGATCCAACAGGAACCAGGGGAGAACAATGAGAAGGAAGCGTTGGTTGCGGCTGTCGGTGCTCCCGGCACTGGCCCTGATGCTGGCTGCCTGCGGTGGTGGGGCGGCGAGCTCGGCCTCCGGGGGATCCCAGTCGGGGGGAAACGGGGGATCGGGCTCGGGGGGCGGCTCCGGCGGGTCGGGGACCCTCACCATTGCCGTGCAGCCCGACCTGGGGTACGCACCGCTGTACATCGTCAAGCAGGAGGGCTGGCTCAAGCAGG
>DASQQH010000135.1:0-4612 GCA_035643555.1 Acidimicrobiales bacterium
GGCCAGGAGCCGGGTCCACGCCCAGGCGTTGTACCCGCCGATCGCCGCGGCGACCGGCAGCACCAGCCAGCCCGGTGAGGCGGTCAGCACCAGGGCCCCGGCACTGAGCACCAGGAAGGTCACCGCGGAGATCCAGATGGCCCGCAACGAGGGCGGTCGCCGCCACCAGCCCCGGTGGAACCCTCCCCGGGGCAGGACCAGGACGGTCACGAACAGGGGGAGGAGGACACCGGGCAGGAACCAGGACAGGGAGGTCACGCCCCCCGCGAACGCCGTCGTCGCACCCGGCGAGAGCAAGAGGCAGGACGCCAGGGCCAGGCCGACCCCCCGCCCGACCAGCGAGGGCCAGGACGGTCGGGGGAGGGCGGCGGGCCAGGCGAGCCGGACCAGCAACGCCGTCAGCAGGCCCCGCAGGGCGACCAGGAGGGCGAGCTCCCACACCAGGGAGAGCCAGGAGTCGTGGTAGACGATCAGCCACCGCAGGTCGTGGAAGACGCCGTAGGGCGGTGGGGCGGGGACCTGGGGCGCCAGGGGGATCAACTCGACGAAGCCCACACCCCGCAGCACGCCGGCCTCGACCACGGCGCCCGCGACGCAGAGCGCGATGAGCCATCGGCGGCCTCGCAGGGCACGTAGACGAGTCCACATAGGGAGAGCTCCCGGCTTCCGAGGAAACCCCAGGCCCTTGCCCTACCCCGATCGGCCGTGCGTGCACCATCGGCACCCGCCCACCGGGGCCCGGGTGGGGCGGCAGGCCTCAGGACCCGGGGTCTGGCACCCGGAAGCCTGCGACGGCCCCGGCCGCCCACCGTTCCAGGGACGGGCACCCCGGCGGGGGCCTGCCGGCCAGGAAGCGGTTGACCACCGCGGCGCTGGCGGCGCTGGTCGCCACCCCGGTGTGGCTCGCCGGGACCGGACAGGCCTCGTCCGCCCGGGGGAACGGGGTCCCGGCCGCGGCGAGAAGTGGGACGTCGGACCCGGCGGGGACCGCCAGCGCCGCCACGCCGGGAGGAAGTGGCCGGGCCAGGAGGGCCGCCAGCGCCCCGTGCCGGGCGAAGAGCTCGGTCGCCAGGGGGGCGTCCAGGCGGAAGCGGGAGAAGCCCACCCACCTGCCCACCGCGGTCACCAGGCGGGCCCCGTCGGCCCCGACCGCCCCGGGGCCGGGCCGGCCCGGCGTGGGGAAGCCGAGCGGGTCGGTCAGGGGGCTGAGCAGTACCAGATCTCGCACCCGGGTGGGACCCCGGGACGACGCCAGGGCGGCCCAGGCCACCCAGGACCCCGACGAGTGGGTGACCACCGTGACCGGCCCCGGCAGGTGGGCCAGTTGGGCCCGGAAGTCGCTCACCAGCTGGCCCAGGGGCCGCTCGGTGTCGGCCCGGACGTAGGTCGCGCCGGTCCGGATGGGACATGCGGCGCCACCCTGGGGGACGCCACCACCGGCCCCCCCGTAGGAGAAGTAGTACGTGGCGCCGCAGCCGTAGCCGAGCGTCCTCGGGTCCAGGTTGAACAGGGTCCCGTGACCGCTCCAGGTGTCGATGCCCGGGACCAGGAGCAAAGAGCCGCTCCGGGCAGGGGCGACGGCCGTGCCTGCGGTCGCCCGGGCGGGCAGGAGCGCCGCGGTGAGCGCCGCCGCCGCGGCCACCCCCACGGCGCCCAGGCGGAACCGGAGGGGGCGGTGGCCCACGCGGGTCAACCGGTGGGCCACCAACCCGGTGAGCAGGGCCGATACCACCACCGCCCCCAGCGCGGACCAGGGGCGGCCCAGGCGGGTCGCGCCTCCCAGGACCACCAGTGCCACCAGGTAGGAGAGGACGGTCGGGAGGCGCCGCCCGTGCCTGAGCGCATCGACCAGGCCCCCGAGCCCGCCGGCGGCGCGCCAGGGAAGGGGGAGCAACGCCAACGCCGTGACCGCGAGGACCCCCAGGCCCACCCAGAAGAGCATGGCGTAGAGGCTCACCTGGCCGGCGTCCAGCAACACCGCAGCCAGGGCGCAGGGGAGCAGGGCGACGAGGTAGAAGCGCACCACCTGGCCCAGGCGCCGCCTGGACCACCCGAGGAGGCTCCACAGCAGGGCGACCCGCCCACACAGGGCGGCCGCCAGCCCGAGGGCGAACCAGGGCGCGGCGCCGGCACGGGAGAGGAGCAGCCGGAGGTCGGTGACCAGTCCCAGGGGGGGCAGCGCCACCTCGTGCGCCAGGCCCGCCCACACCGGAAGGACCCCCGCCCCGGCCAGGACCTCGACGAGGGCGACGGCCACCGCCAGGGGCCACCACCTCACCCGTGCCTCCACCGCTGCGGAGGCCCCCTCCGGCTCGAGCGGGACAGCGTCCCCTCCGACCCCGGAGAGGGCGAGGGAGGCCATGGGGCCATGCTGCCCCGCGCGGGCACCACCAGGAAGGGACCAAGGTCCCCGATGTCGCCCGGCGGCGCCATCGCCCCGGGCGCTGTCCTCCCCGGTTGGTGGGGCTGGGTGGTCGGGAGCGGCGCCTGACAAGATGGCTCGACAGGTGGTGGCGACCAGGAGGAGTGCGGACCGGTGAGCGGACGGGTGTTGGTGCCGTGGGAGGAGATCCGCTCGGCCCTCGGCGAGACGGGCCTGGCCACCGAGGTGTTCACGGGCGACGCCCCCGGCCCGGAGGACCTCGATGACGTGGTCTTCTTCACCGTCCCCTACGACCGACCGTTCGGCACCGAGCCCATCGGCCGGATGCCCAACCTGTCGGTGGTCCAGGCGCTGACCGCCGGCTACGAGCGCCTCGCCGACCTCCTGCCGGCGGGGGTCACGCTGTGCAACGCCCGGGGCCTCCACGACGCCGGGACCGCCGAGCACGCCCTGGGGCTCATCCTGGCCGCCCAGCGGGAGCTTCCCCGGTGGGTCCGCGCCCAGGACCAGCAGCGCTGGGACCACACCCACACCAGATCGCTGGCCTGCTGCCGGGTGCTGATCATCGGCCACGGCTCGATCGGCGCCGCCCTCGACGCCCGGCTGCGCGCCTGCGAGGCGACCGTGGTCCGGGTGGCACGGCGTCCGCGGCCCGAAGAGGACGTCCACGGCGTGACGGACCTGGAGGCCCTCCTGCCCGGGGCTGACGTCGTCGTGGTGCTGACGCCGCTCACCCCCGAGACCCGCGGCCTGCTGGATGCCAAGCGCCTGGCCCTGCTGCCCGACGACGCCCTGGTGGTTAACGTCGGCCGAGGCCCGGTCCTGGACACCGACGCCATGGTGGCCGAGGCGACCACCGGCCGCCTGCGCGCCGCCCTCGACGTCACCGACCCCGAACCCCTGCCGCCCGACCACCCGCTCTGGCGGTGCCCCGGGGTGATCATCACCCCCCACGTCGCCGGTGGTGCCACCGACTTCTACCCGCGGGCCGCACAGTTCGTGGCCCAGCAGGTCCGACGCTTCGCCGCCAGCGAGCCACTGCGCAACGTCGTGATCCCCGCGTCGGCGTAGGTCGGCGACAGGGGGCCACCGGGCCGGGTGGCACCGGGGGCCCAGCGGGACCGCCGGTCCGTCGGTGGTGGGGACCCGGGCCCCTGTCGGGGTCAGGGCAGGGCCGGCTCCTCACCGGGCCGGGGTGGGCCGCTCGGGCCGACACCAAGGTCCAGGGTGTACACCTGGCCGACCAGGTCAGCGCCGAAGCTGTGGTGGGGCGCCTCCTCCATCAGCTGGAACCCTCGGGACAGGTAGATGCGGCGGGCGGCCGCCAGGGGGTGGTTGGTCCACAGGCTCAGCTGCCGGTAGCCCGCCCGACGGGCGAAAGCCACGCAGGTGTCGACCAGGCGCCCCCCGACGCCGCCCCGCCGCACGGACGGGTGGACCAGCAGGATCCGCAGTTGGGCGCGGGTCCCGGTGGCGGCGACACAGAACACGCAGCCCACCCGTCGCCCCTCGACCTCGGCGATCCAGGCGCCCTCTGACGTCGGGTCGTGGTCGGCCGCGTAGTCGGCGACCAGCCTGGCCACGAGCGCCTCGAAGGTCACGTCCCAGCCGAACTCGGCTGCGTAGGTCTCGCCGTGGGCCATGACCACCCACCCGAGGTCACCCGGCTGGCCCAACGGGCGGATGACATGCTCCGGACCACCCATCCCGCCTCCAACTGACACGACCGTTTCAGTGGCATGCTACCGCCGTGCCACCGAACGCGAAAGCCCCGTCGGCCCGACGGGTCGAGCTCCTCGAGCGCGCCTACGGCTACGCCCTGGCCCACGGCCTCGCCGACCTCTCGCTGCGGCCGCTGGCCGCGGCCATCGGGTCGAGCCCACGGGTCCTGCTGTTCCTCTTCGGCTCGAAGGAGGGCCTGGTCAGGGCGCTGCTCGAGCGGGCACGCCAGGACGAAGTTGCGCTGCTGGCCCGGGTCCGGGCGGAGGTGGGGACCGCGACGCTCGTGCCGCTCACCCGTGCGATCTGGGGGTGGTTGGCCGCGGCGCCCCACCGGCCACTGCTGACCCTGTGGGTGGAGGCCTACGGACGCTCGCTGCTCGAACCGGACGGCCCCTGGTCGGCATTCGCCCGCCAGACCGTGCAGGACTGGCTGGACCTGCTGACCGGCACCCCCCAGGCCCCGTGGGCCGGGGCCGGGACCGACGCCGCCGAGGCGACCCTGGCCCT
>DASQQH010000136.1:0-3997 GCA_035643555.1 Acidimicrobiales bacterium
CGGTCCCGGGACGACGCCGGGCGGTTCCCCCCCGGCGCTTGGCCCGCCAGGCCCGCCTGGCCGCCCGGAGGGCCCCGAGGGTGGTGGCATACGACCAGATCTTGGTGAGCCAGTGGCCTCGGAGCCCGGGGCTGTGGGCCCGGGCCCGCAGGCGCAGGTGGGCGAGCTCGGGGCGCCCGGGTCCCAGGGGGTGTGGGCCATCCGGGCCAGGCGAGGATTGAGGGTCGTGGCGCATCTCTTCTGAACGCCCGGACAACGAGCGCCCTCGACGCAAAGCGCTCACTCCACGGCAGCGGCCAGGCGAGCAAGCACCGCGGCAGAGAGCGTCGCGGCGGTCGTACCGGACATCTCGATGATGCTCGATACGAGCTCGTTGTCTGGACCATGTTCCGAACCTCGTTGGCTCCGGTGAAGGCGTCGGCGTGGCTGCGGGTCGAGACGGAGTAGTCCAAGGAGCAGATGACCGGGGACGATGCGGTGCTGGTGCAACTCTTGGGCAGCCCGAAGCGCCAACTCCAGTGAACGCTTGGCGTTCGGCGTGAAAGGTGGCCGACGGGTTCGGCTGGACGGTACGCGTCGATCAGGGGCGTTCTCGAGCGCTCCTGGCCCGAAGCTTGCCTCGACGGCTGCTCGGACACCCTCGTAGTCGATTCCGATGGCGCGCAGCGCCTCGGGGTCGGTCGCGTCCGTGGTCGGGTCTGCGGCCTGGGGAAGCAGCCGTCGGATGGACACCGCAGTGATCCCGCACTCCCGGAGCGGCTCGCCGGCCGTCTCCTCCCGTCCCTCCGCGCAGCCGTAGAGGAGGTGGCCGACGCTGCTGTGGCCCGATCCGAGCTCCACGGCGAGATCCTGAGCCTCGACCAGGACTGCTTTCGAGGACTCGGTGAATCGCTCGAACATCTGCTCACCGTCCTTTCCCGGTGCTCGGGGCGCTCTGGCCACCGTGCTTCTGGTGGACGGCCTGCTTGGACACGCCCAGTGCCGCCGCGATCCGAGACCACGACCATCCGAGCTCACGTGCGCGGTCGACGTGCAGGGACTCCAACTGTTCGGCCAGTCCCCGAAGGGAGGCGACGGCCCGGAGTCCTACCGCGGGGTCCTCGCTCCCTGCGGCGGTTGTCAGGTCCAGCGAGTTCATGGTGTCAAGCTACCTTGACCCCTTACATACGTCAATTCAACTTGTCGATCCAGGGAGCTCCCTGAGACCAAGGGCCCGCGGCCCGCACTCGAGCCCTTGAGCTCGGTCGAATCGAGCACCGGCGCGGTGGCCTGACCGGACAGCACCCCTGCGTTTCTCAAGTCCACGCCAGCAGGCCCGTAGGCCACCAGTGCGTCAACTGCCGTCGCCCCCTTTCCACCGCCGTGCCAGCGCATGCTGCACGGGCGGCCACGGCCGACCCGGACGACGGTTCCATCCGCCCAACAACAAGGTCCACCGCGGGAACGTCCTTGCGTCGGCCATGCGAGGGAAGACTCACCCCGATCCCGGCCCGGGCGGCCTACACCCCCCGGGCCGGAGCCCGCTGGTGGTCCTGCCCGTCGGCTCCTGGGGCATCTCCGGGGCACTCGACTGGCAACACAGCCTCGACCGGCGCCCCGGTGGCAGCGACGCCACATTCCCCCTGACCTCCATCGTCGCCCTGATGCTCGGCGACGTCCGTGGCGGCCAGGAGGGACCTCGTCGGCCTGGGCGTCGACGTCCAGGCAATGACACCCTCCTGCTACCGGTCGTGCCCGGTCTCCTCTCCGTGCTCGGGCACAAAGCCCCCCGCTCGAACGCCGAATGCACGGCTCCTACCGGGCTGCGGGCAGCACCCTCTACCCAATCGTCATGGGTCTTCGCGTACACATGCCGCCCACCACACCGGGCCAGTTCGGTGCAGACGGCCACATCCCACGGCTACCGCTTGTCGCAGAGGCCCCGCCGGCCGCCCCGTGTGTGGCATATGGCCGGGGCGTGCGTCGCGTGATGAACCTGGCGATGGCCGTGGCCGTGATGGCGGTAGCGGTGGCGTGCTCGCCGGTGTCGAGCACGTCGCCTGCTTGACCTGGTGCGCCGCGAGGTGGGCTGGCGGCTGCGCCGAAACCATGAGCGTGTCACCAGGAGGAAAGCCCGCCAGCGGGGCGATCCCAAGCTGGACCACGGCCAGCCCCACCTGGACCGGACTCACCGGGAGGGACGCCAAGCCGGCGGTGGCCGCCGTTGCCGTCCAGGGAGGGTCCAGCGGGTCGTCACGGGCCACGGGCGCGGCAACGGGAGCCGGGGCAGGTCGGGGTCGGTCGCCCGGAAGGGGTGACCGATCCCCGGTCAAGGTGGGCATGGCCTTCTCCCGGGGGCTTCGCCAGCACGCCGGTCGACGGCTGGACCAGGACCTCACACCTGCGACGGCCCTGCCCAGGCGGGCCGGCCTCTTCTCGACGAAGCCGGTTCCCCTCCCGTGGACGGCTGGCATGGCTCATGCGGAACTGGCCACGTCGAGCTCGCAGCGCCCCGCCGCCTGCCCCTCCGCTCCGCTAGCCTGGCCCCGTGGGCAGCGAGCGGGTACCCGGCGGCGTGGTGCATACGCTTCCCGCGGACCTGCGCAGGGCGCTGGTGGCCAACACCAGGGCACTCGATGCCTGGAAGGACATCACCCCCTTGGCCCGCAACGAGTTCATCTGCTGGGTCGAGGACGCCAAGCAGGAGATGACCCGAGAACGCCGCATTCGCCGGACCCAGGAGGAGCTTGAAGAAGGACAGCGTCGGCCCTGCTGCTGGCCCGGGTGCAAGCACCGGGAACGCACCGGCCGCTGACTGCCGCGGCGGTCTTCTCCGGCACCCTCGCCGCAGAAGGCGTCGCGGATCGTGGTGGGAAGGCCAAACCGCTCCCCGTAGACCACGGCGGGGGGCCGTTCCCAGGGCATCCCGGGCCCGGCGTCCCTGTCGCCGATGACCAGATGATGGCGGTAGGGGGGGCAGGGTGGCACACCCATGCCGGCCAGTGGCGGGTGCCCGCCGGCTCCGGGCCAGGAGCCGGGTCAGGGCCCGGGTGACCCCAGGCCGGGGGTCTCCGCCAGGACCCGGCGGACCTTCCGTGCAATCCCGAAGGTGTTGGGCAGCCGGAACAAGAACAGACCGATGCCCACCCCCGGCGGTGGCTCCACCCGGATCAGGGTCTGGCCTCCCCGGCGGTCGAGGTGAACGTTGGTCCGCCAGCATAGATCGGAACCGGTGCCCACCATGATGGTGTCGGACCGGTCCTCCCGGGGCGGGATGGAGCCCCAGGGCGCCTTCATCCCGGGCAGGACGTGGTACCGGGGTCCGAGGGCCTTGCGGAGCGACCCGGTTACCTCCTCGACCGTGACGTCGGCCCTCGGAACCGTGATCGTGGCCATGGTTCTCTTCCTACTCCCATCTGAAAAGGCGCCAGGCCAAGAGAGCGAACACCACCGCGTAGCCGGCGAGCACCAGCAAGGACGCGGCAGGCGGGAAGGCACCCTGCATGGAGTCCTGCACGGCCTGGACGGAGGCCCCCAGAGGGGTGTAGTTGGAGATGTGCTGGAGCACCGTCGGCATTACCTGGCGAGGGACCCACAGGCCCGCGAAGAAGATCAGCGGGAAAAACGTGAGCGAGCCGAGGGCAGCGGCACCACGGGCGGTCGGCATCACCGCGGCGATCAGCAAGCCAATAGCGAAGAGGGCGGCGATCGAGAGCGCCACCGAGAGCACGAGGCCCCCGGGTTCCTGGGGGGCGGCCAGCCCGTAGGCGACGACGCCCACGACGACGAGTCCGATGACCACCAGGACCAGGTTGATAAGGACCTGGGCTGCCAGCACCCACGCCCGGGGGGCCGGGGTGGTGGAGGGTCGGCGCAGGATGCCCTGCTCCCGGTAGGAGGCGAGAGGGCCGGGGAGGGAGCAGAGGGCGATCATGCCGATCACGAAGGAACCGAGGATGGGGACGTAGAGGTGGAAGAGCGTCGCTCCTCCCAGCTGGCCTGGGGGGTGGTAAACTTG
>DASQQH010000137.1:0-11592 GCA_035643555.1 Acidimicrobiales bacterium
GAACGTAGTCCTGACGCACGTACCCGATCACCTCGTCGCCCGGCCGGAACGAGGTGACGGCTGGACCGGCCGACTCGACCACCCCGGCCACGTCCCAGCCCGGCACCAGCGGGAAGTAGGTGGGGAAGAACGCGTCCAGGCCGCCCCCCAGGATCTTGTAGTCGACGGGGTTGCACCCCGCCGAGCGGACCCGCACCAGCACCGAGTCCGGCCCCACCTTCGGGTCGGGCAGGTCGGTGAGCTCCAGGTTCTGGGGTGGTCCATACCGTTCGAGCGCCACAGCCTTCATCCCGGACCCCTACCCTGACCCCGCCCGTGACTCACCAGAGCGGGCCGGAGCGACCGGAGACCCACGGGCAAGGCGCCGGGGACCCGACGGCAGTACCCAGGATCGCCGGCGCGCCCGAGACGGCGCCAGGGGTCCCCGCGACCCCCCGCAGCCACCGCCCCCTCGTCGGACCGGACCAGCCGGGCCCGGATGGCGTACGCGGCTGTTGCCACCGGGCGCTCCGTCAGGAGCACCTGGAGCTCCGCGCGACAACTGGCGGCGACGCCCTCGGTCAGGGCCGGGCGCTGCTGGCGGGCGAGGCCAGGACGTCCAGGCCGAAGTCCCCCTCAGGGTCGCGCCAGACGCTGTGTGCATGGTTGGCGCCGCGCTGGGTGTTGTCGTACTCGGTGAGGAGGCGGGGCCCCTGCAGCCGGAAGTAGTGGGGGCGCCCCGCCTCGATGCTCCCCGCCCACGCGAAGTGCACCGCGCCGAGACGGTCTCCGGCGAATCGTCGCTCCTCCTGCTCCGCCAGTCCCTCGGGGATCCGCCCGATGTAGAGGCGGAGCAGCTCCCGGAGGAGCTGCTGCTGGGCAGGAGCGAGCTCGGCCCCGGCCACGCCCTTGGGGCGGGAGGTCAGCCGCACCGCCTCGTGGTCCGTCGGGCCAACCCCGGCCTGTTCCTCCGCCCGCCGGTGCATGGCTTCCACCCGATCGGCCAGACGCGGTTCGCTGAAATGGCCTCGCCAGATGTCGGGCAGGGGCATGACGGCGTCGCCGTCACGGACCTGGGCCCGATTGCCCCCGACGATGTCCACCGGGGCCACCTCGGTGAGCACGGCCCTGGCCCGGCGACCAGCGTCGAGGGAGCCCACCAGTTCCCTGGCCAGATCCTCCACCCCACCCAGGGGCCGCAGCGGCGCTGGACCGAGAAGGGGTGAGGTCGCCGGGTCGGCGCCCAGGAAGCACGGCGTGCTCGCCCGAACCTGCCCGTCCAGGACGAGGTGGTGCAGCGACACATGGTGGCCGCCGAAGCGCCACGACCAGGGGCGGTCACCGCCCGGATCACCGAAGACCCTCAGGTAGTAGAGGCCCGGGTCCCGGCCCCGCTCCCGGCCCCAATCCACCTGCCAGTCCTCCACCTGATCCAGCACGTTCTCGAGGCCCATGATCGAGGACACGGTGACGTAGCCGGGTCGGGACAGCCCGGAGGCCACCACCTGCATGGCCAGCGACTGTTGGGCTGGCGCCATGTCTTCCAGAGGCAGGCCGCCGTGGTCGGTCGGGGTGTAGTACCAGCGCCGCCGCTCGTCGTCCGACGGCCAGGCCCATGCGCCCCGGGCCCGCTGATCGTCATCGAGGCTTTCCAACCAGGCGACCGCAGCGGCCGCCATCCGGCTGGCGACCTCCTTGGCAGCAACCGAGCTTCCCATCCCCAGCGCAGCGTACCGGGTCGGCCCGCCTACCTGCCCGGTCGCCGGCCCGCCCCTCCGGCCATCGACCCGCCCGCCGCGGAGGCGATGGCGGCTCAGCCACCGGGGAAGGGTGTGGGCGGCGCCCCCTCCGTCAGCTGCGCCTTGGCCTGCTCGACGAACCATCGGCGAAGGACGATGGTCTCCTCGTCCGGGGGCTCGGCGATGAACGCCCCCGCGCGGCAGAACCCGTCGAGCTCCTCCATCAGAGCCAGGAACCGGTCGGCGTCGCCGGCCAGGGACAGGGGCGCCTCCGCCCACAGGTCCGTTCGGGGGCGACCCTCGGCGACAGCCCGCTCCACCTCCCCCCGATACTGCTCCTGAAAGGCCGCGAGCCGCTCCGGGAGGATCGCCGCCAGCTCGAGCAGTCGAGGAGGAATCGTCTCGGTATCCGGGGCGATCAGCACCAGCGAGCACTCCCGCATGACCGCGTCGTTGCGCTCCTGGAGGCGCAGATAGGTCGCCACCGGCACCCCGAGGAACCACACGGTGCGCCACGACCTCTTGGCGGGCCGAAGCGGCTCGCCATTCCCCACGACATCCTCGTGGTCCCCGCGGGGCCGGCCGGTCATCTCGCCACGCCCCCTCCGCTGGGCCCGGACGCCCCGGGCGAGCCAGGGGGGTCGTCCTCCAGCCTGGCCCACACGGTCTTGCCCTCGGGATGCACCTCCACCCCCCAATCCCTGGCCAGGGCGGCGACGATCATCAACCCTCGGCCCGTGGCGGCCTGTACCCCATAGTGTCGCTCGACGGGGAGCAGCCGTGATCGATCCGACACCTCAACCCGCAGGAATGAGGGGTCCAGGGTTAGGCACATCGTGATCTCGCTCCTGGCGTGCAGGGCCGCATTCGCCACAAGCTCGCTGACCAATATCGCAGCGGCGTCCCAGTACTGGCGAGCGCCCCACTTGGCCAGGGTCTCTGCCAGGAACCCACGTGCCCGCCCAGCGCTGCGCGCATCCCCAGGAAGCAGCACCTGGACGGTATTCACCTAAGCCACTGTAGGTCATTTCCGGACCGTAGAAGATTCTGCGAACGGTCCGGAGGACCTCACCCGCCGTGCCCGTCCCCGGCCGCCAGGCGAGCCCGAGCGGCGCCGCAGTCGAGGGGATCACCCTGTGGCGCCGTGCCACGGTCCCACCGGGCTCACAACAGCTCCCGATCGGCCGATAGCCCAGGTCCAGGTGGCCATGGACACCCACCGGCGTCGGCGCCCCCGCTGCCCCAGGAGGGATGGCGTGCGACGGCAGGTGTGAACGCCAGCCAGCTCGGCGCCTCCCCCGACCGGTCCGCTCGGGCCCCCGCCCCTCCGCCCACCGAGCGTGGGCGAGGGCCGACGCCCCGGGATGGCCACCCACGGCGCCGACACCGTGAGGCCGTCAGGACCGGGAGCCAGCACACGCGACAGGACAATGCCGCCGGGGAGACCTCGCGCCGCGACCGAGGAGGAGCGCCCGCTTCCCCCAGTCCGGACGCAGCCCATCCATATCGTCGGCGACCGGGGTGGCGTCGACGTTCATCTGCGCCGATCCCGTCCAGGACGAGATGACGAACCGGGAGGAGCCCCTGGTGGCGGAGTTCTGCCCGAGCTGGTCGGCAAGGAACCGGACCGCTGTGCGCACAACAGGGGGGGCGCCCCTCCTCCGCCGCGGTCAGCACATCGGTCGCGGCCATGGGCGACGGCCCCGTGATCGGAGCACTCGGGCAGACGGGGAGCAGCGATCACAACCCCGCCTTCGCCACCAGGCGTCGGAGTCGGTCGCGGAGCACCTCGAGGACCGTCCGTCGGAGCAGCTCCAGGAACGACCGACGGCGCCGGTGTTCGCCGACGCCGTGTCCAGCACCCCGAGCCCGGCCCCGACACCGCCTTGGGGGGCCTGGCGACACGAGACACCTCGGGGGGCTCCTCGCCGTGACGAGCGAGGCCCCGCCCGGTAGGGCGGCCCCACGGTCAGAGCGTCGCACGCGCACAGGGCCGGCGGGGCCCAGCGCACCTGCCACCCGGCGACACGCTCTGGCGATCCTGGCTGGCGGCCCCGCTACGTTGCGGTCTCCGCCCAGGACCCCCCATCCTGGGCTTCCCGGCGGCCGTGGGCCGGCCCGGTCCGGTCAGCCCATGCGAACGACCCCCGGTAGGGACGTGATCGCCTGCGCGTACTCGTGGGCGACCGGGTCCGGCGTGTCCGCGCTCATCGTGATCAGCACATTGGCGTCCTGCCAGACATGGAGGACCGTCTGATCGGTCGGGGGGGGGATCGCCGAGCCCGCCTGGAGCGAGTTGTCGAACACGCTGATGTGGATCGAGCCGTCGGGCGGGCCTGTCGCCCCCAGTACGTGTCCACCCACCGCCGTCCTTCCCCCACTTTCCGTCACGGCCGTCCCGCAGGGAGTGGCGCGGTCGTTCGGAAACAGGTACAGACCTGCGACCGAGCCTGGCACCCCCTCCCTGCCCCCGGCGGTGTTGTCGGGAGGCACGCAGAACTGCAGGCCCTTGGCGAGCAGTCCCTCAACGATGTCCTGGGCCGTGAGGGCCCTGGCGGGCAACGTGGAGGCGGATGGCTCGGACCAGGTCGGGGCGACCACTTCGGCACCTCGGCCACAGGCACCCGCCGCGATCGCCACCGCCACCAGGACGATCCACCGCGCTCGTGGGGGCCTGGCCCTCATCGTCTTCGTAACCGTGACCCTCACCTACTCCTCCCCGCGCCCCGCTCGCCCGACGCCGCATCACCGCCGTACCTGGGCGACCTGCCGCACCGGCCGGGCACCCGATCTGCCAGAGACACCCCGAGAGGCGACGACCGGGGTCGCCCCCCCCCGCATACCCGCCGCCCGGCGGACGCCGGAGGCGGACCAGCGGCCGACGTCTACCGGAGCCTAGGCGACGCCGGGTCACCGACGCGAGCATCCCCGTCGCCCCCCTCCCCCGGGGGACGCCCAGGGTGGGGATAGAACGGGTCGCTCGGCCAGTTCGGCTGGAACAGATGCCACTGCTCCGGCGCTCGACGGATGAGGCCCTCAAGCTCCTCGGCGAGCGCCTGGGTGATCCGGGCCACGTCCTCGGAGACCGATCCCCGCCGCGTGGTGTCGAGGGCGGGACGGATCACCGCCAGATGCCGTCCCCCCCGCTGGTACAGCACGCTGACCGGGATCAGGGCAGCCCCGGTCCGCAGCGCCAGGGTGGCCGGACCAGCGGGAAGGGTGGTCTCCTCCCCGAAGAACCGCACGGTCACCCCGCTGGTACCGAGCTCCCGGTCGCTCAGCAGGCCGACCAACCCACCCCGCCGCAGCACGGCGACGATCTTTGCGGCCGCCTTGGGCCCCAAGGGCACCACGGTCATCCCCATGGCCTGCCGCCGGTCGTTGAACCACCGCACCAGCCGCTCGCCGGGCAGGCGTTCCACGACCGCCGTGAGGGGAAGGCCGATGGCGGCCAACCAGGCGCCTCCGTAGTCCCAGTTGCCCATATGGGGAAGGGCCAGGATCACGCCCCGGCCCCGGTCCAGGCCAGCCGCCAGGTGCTCGAAGCCCTCGAAGCTCATGTGGGCGTCGAGCTCCTCGGGAGACATGCCGGGAAGCCGGAAGGAGTCTCGCCAGTAGCGGCCGTAGGAGACGAAGGCCCGGATGTCGGCGGCCAGGAGGCTCAGCCCGGACAGCCCCCCGCCCGACACCCGCTGCAGGTGGCGGCCGATCAGCGCTCGCCGCTCCGGCATGGAGAAGGCCAGCGTCGCCCCGACCATCTCGGCCAGGCCCAACGCCGGCGGAACCCGACGGGCCAGCACCGCTGCCCCGCGGTACGCGAAGAAGACGGAGCGCTCCCGGAGCCTGTCCATGGGCCGTCGCTCCGCTGGGCCCGGCTGCGTGGCTCGGGGGTCCACCAGGGTGGGAGGGCCTGACCCCCCCTGGCGACCGATGACGCCGTCGTCAAAGACCGACATTCCTACCGGCGCACGGCTCCGGTCGGGGACACGGTGCCGGGCTAACGCCCGTGGTCACCGCTGGCGCGACGTCTGGATCGACGTCCCGTCTCGGCGACGTTGTCGGTCCGCCGCGCCCGCCACCGCTCCACCGGGTCGCCCGATCGCCTGGCGCGCCACCGACCCGACGGAGCGCCCGTCCCCCTCGACCGCCCTGCCCACCAGGCGCCCGCCGCCCTGGAGCCAGCCCCCCACCAGGCCGGCACCTCGTCGGTTTCCCCGGCGTCACCGCTGCCAGCCCGCCCTGGGTCGTCGGCGCCCACGATCTCGCCCTCGTCGCCCTGACGGCCGAGGGGTGCGCCGGCGCCATCGCCGTTCCCGTTCAGACCAGCGCCCCGACCGCCCACCTGGCCCCACAGCGAGCTGCGATCCGCGCCCGCGACCTTGCCCTCGCCGGTCGCGGCCCGTGCCGCTGCCGTCTCCCGCCAGGCGCGCCACCGGGACTCGACCCGCCCGCTCCGCCACAGGGTGGACCGCCGTTCGGGGACCTCGCGCCGTACCGCCGGAGCTTGGCGCCAAGCTCTCCGGAACCGCTGGACGACGGTGACCCCGGTGAGCGCCAAGAGCAGCCACAGGGCGGGCACCAGGGCCGGGAAGAAGGCCTGCAAGCCCACGCCGAACCCCAGGATCACCAGTCGTTCCGCCCGCTCCATGAGGCCCCCCTTGGCCGACAGCCCGAGCGCCTCGGCCCGGGCCCGCACATAGGAGACGAGCATCGAGCCCGCGAGCACACCCAGAGGCAGGACGGTCAGGTGCCCATGGCCGGTGGAGGCCAGGTACCAAGCCACCGCCCCCAGCAGGAGCGCGTCAGTGACCCGGTCGGCCACCGAGTCGAACAGCGCCCCTCGGGCCGAGGTGGTGGCGGTGGCCTTGGCGACTGCGCCATCGAGGAGGTCGGGCGCTCCACAGGCTGCGATCAGCAGCGCGCCCGGCACCAGGTGACCGGTGGCAATGACGATGGAGGCCACGATGGCCAGCACCAGTCCCAGCGCCGTCAGCTGGTTGGCCGTCACCCCTGTACGTCGGAGCACGGCGCTCACGGGGGCGGCCCCCCGCTCGATGGTGGCCCGCCATCGGGCGTCGAACACCTCTTCACGCTACCATCTGCCCCTCGGTAGGCTGCGGGAACAACGGGGTGACGACGGTCACTCCGACAACCGAGGGCAACCGCCGAGGGGAGAGGTGCCGGTGAAGAGCTTCCCGCCCGCCAAGATCCGCAACGTCGCCCTGGTCGGCCACGGCGGAGCTGGCAAGACCACCCTGACCGAGGCACTCCTCCTCGCCGCGGGCTCCATTACCCGCCTGGGCCGCGTCGAGGACGGGACCGCCACCACCGACTTCGAGCCCGAGGAGCACAAGCGTCGCTTGTCGCTCTCCCTGGGGCTCGCCCACTTCGAGCACGACGGTCATCGAGTCAACATCATCGACACGCCCGGCTACGCCGACTTCAGCGCCGACGTGGCCGCAGCCCTCTCGGTGGCGGATATGGCCTGCTTCGTGGTCAGCGGGGTGGATGGGGTGGAGGTCCAGACGGAGCGCTACTGGCGCCTCGCGGCGGACCTGGGGCTGCCGAGGATGGTCTTTGTCAACAAGTGTGATCGGGAGCGCGCCAGCTTCACCACCACCCTGGAGCAGCTCCGAGAGCGCTTCGGGGCCGGCATCGCTCCCCTGGAGTTGCCGGTGGGCGAGGAGGCGGCCTTTCGGGGTGTCGCCGATCTGCTCTCCGACTCGGCCATCCTCTACGACGGCGACGCCACCAGCGCCGGGCCCCGGCCCGCCCAGACTGGCCCCATCCCGTCCGAGATGGCCGACCAGGAACACCAGGTCCGGGAGACCCTGGTCGAGGGCATCGTTGTGGCCGACGACGAGCTGATGGAGCGCTACCTCGAGGGGGAGACGCTGAGCCCCAAGGAGCTCGAGGACACCCTGGCCGAGGGGGTGGCCCAGGGGTCGGTGTTCCCGGTCGTGTGCGGTTCCGCCACCCTGGGCATCGGGGTGGACCGCTTGGCCGCGTTCCTGTGCGAGATCGGACCCTCCCCTGCCCAGCGACCCCCGGTGCGGGTGCAGGCCGGCGATCAGGTCCACGAGATCCCTCCCGACCCCTCCGGCCAGCCCCTGGCGATGGTGTACAAGACCCTCGCCGACCCCTACGTCGGCAGGATCAGCCTCCTCAAGGTCCTCTCGGGGACGCTGCGTCCGGACATCTCCCTCACCAACCCCCGCACCCACACTGACGAGCGCCTGCACACCCTCTTCGCCCTTCGGGGCAAGGAGCAGGACCAGGTCCCCGAGGCCCCGGCGGGTGACCTCGTGGCGGTGGCGAAGCTGTCGGACACGGTCACCGGCGACACCCTGGCGCCCAAGACCATGCCGGTCCTCGTCCCTCCCCCACCCGCCCCGGAGCCGGTGCTGTCCATCGCCATCAAGCCCAGGTCCAAAGGCGACGAGGACAAGTTGATGACCGGTCTCCACCGACTCCAGGACGAGGATCCCGTGCTCCGGGTCCGCCGGGACGACGAGACCCACCAGACCGTGCTGTCGGGCATGGGCGAAACCCACCTGCAGGTGACCTGCGAGCGCCTCCAGCGAAAGTTCGGGGTCGACGTCGAGACCGAGGACCTCCTCGTCCCCTACCGGGAGACCGTCACCGCCCCGGCGGAGGCAGAGGGGAAGTACAAGAAGCAGACGGGCGGCCATGGCCAGTTCGGGGTGTGCCACCTCCGCCTCGCGCCCCTCCCTCGAGGCGAGGGCTTCGTGTTCACGGACCAGATCGTCGGAGGCGCCATCCCCCGCCAGTTCATCCCGGCGGTGGAGAAGGGGGTGGCCGAGGCCATGGCCTCGGGCGGCATGCACGGTTACCCTGTCGTAGACGTTGAGGTTGTCTGCGACGACGGCAAGTACCACTCCGTCGACTCCTCCGAGATGAGCTTCAAGATGGCCGGGAGCCTGGGCTTCAAGGAGGCGTTCGCCAAGTCCCAGCCCGTGGTCCTGGAGCCCATCTCCTACCTCCGGGTCACGGTGCCGCCCGAGCTCCAGGGAGACGTGCTCGGCGACCTCAACGCCCGTCGGGGTCGGGTCCAGGGGACCGAGGTCGGCGACAACGGCGACCAGGTGATCGTGGCCCTCATCCCCACCTCCGAGGTCCTCCGCTACGCCATCGACCTGCGGTCACTCACGGGGGGCCGGGGGCAGTTCAGCGTCGTCCACGACCACTACGACGTCCTGCCGGCCAACCTGGCCGGCCGCCTGCCCAAACGGACCGGTTGACGGCCTGGCGCCCGGGCCCTCACCCGAGGCACCCGGCGACCGGGGCAATCCGGATGACGACCTGCGACCGGGTCGGCGCGGACCCGTCACGCCACCTCCGCTGAGGGAACGGTCGCGGCCTCCGATCTCGGCCCACACGACACCCCCGGCGGCGGGCCACCCCGGCCGAGAACCTCAGCCCGGGGAGGGGCCGGTCGGAGCCGACCCGGTGGTGAGGATCTCGGGGCTCAGGTGGGGTCGCCCGCCCAGGGTGGCCACGGCCACGCCGGCCGCCGTGGTGGCCGCCCGCCCCGCCTCCTCGGCGCCCCGGCCCCGGTGGTGTCGACGACCTCGGTGTCGACAAGGGGCAGCACCGCCGATCCCCCCTCCCAGGCCAGCGCGTTGCCGTCCCGGCCGGCCCCGAGCACCACCAGGGAAGGCCCCGAGGCACGCAACTGCTCGGCGTGGCGCCGAGCGTCCTCGCCGCCGAGGATGTCCGCCCCCACCACCAGTTCGGCTTCGTGGGTGTCACAGCGCACCACGTCGGCGGCCCGGAGGAGCTGCCCTCGGCGCCAGTCGTCGGGGAGGGCACCGTCCAGGATGACCGCGCATCCCGCCCGGCTGGCGAGCTGGGCGGCGAGGAGCGCTGCCTCCGGGGGTTGCTGGAGCTGGACCACGACAGCCTGGGCCCCGTCCATCGCCGGGGAGGCCCAGGTGACGTCGTCCTCGGACAGGAGGACCGCTTCAGGGAGGTCCTCCAGGTAGCGCCAGGTCCCCTCGCTGTCGATCACCTCGGTGATGAGCCCGGTCGGGGTCCCGGCGCGGCGGATGACCCAGCCCACGTCCACCCCGTCCTCACCGGCCGTTCCAAGGACGGTGTCCGCCACGTGGTCGTCGCCCACCACCCCGATGATCGACACCTGGGCGCCGAGCTGCGCCCCGGCCACCGCCTGGTTGGCCCCCTTGCCCCCCAGCACCTCCCGGCGAGCCAGTACCCGACCGCTGACCCCGGGCGCCGGGAGCGCCTCCACCTGCAGCACCAGGTCGCGCCCCACCTGGCCGACGACCACCAGCCGCGGTGCCGATTGGGCCCTCACCTCCGTCCTCCGGAGCACGTGGGTCCCTCCAGTGGTCGCGGCCGACCCGTGGAGGCCCCCGCGGGATCACCCAGGGGTGGCCGCCCTCGGCCTCCCGGGCCGACAGGGTGCTCGCCTCGGTGCTCACTCATGCCTCGATGGGGCTTACCCGCGCCGAAACGCACCGAAAACGCCCGCTCCTCGCCCTGCTCCCCGGCGCCCGGATCAGGTGTCGGCGAAGGGGACCACCAGGTACTCGGCCTGTGGCCCAGGCACCTGTCCAGAGAGCTTGCTGTGGCCGGCCACGGCGGCGCCCACCCCCGTGCTCTCGGACCCTGGGTGGTCGCGCACGGGGAGTGGAGCCCGCTCGCGCGACGTGGACGGTCCTGGCAGGACAGCGCGAACGGGACCACCACCTGGTCTCCGGGACGCAGGGGCGCGACCCCACCTCCTCCACGGTCCCCATCGGCTCGTGGCCAAGGGTGTGGCGGCCCTCGTCCATCAATGGACCAAAGACCCCACACACCTGCGGGTCCGATCCACACAGCCCTGATGCGGTGATGCGCGCCACAGCGTCGGTTGGCTCCTCGATGACGGGGTCGGAGACCGACTCGAGTCGCACCTGCCACCTCAGGGCCCTCATGGAGCGGGCCTCCTTGGGCGATCCGGGGCCCCGGGCCGCCGCCAGCGCCGACCCGCCAGTTCGGGCATACCCGGGGGTACGGCGATGCGCACACCTTCGGCCCGGTGAAGCCACCGGTGGGCCCGTCCCCACGCACTGTCGGCGTCGACGAGACCCCGCCGGACACCGAGCGTCGCGCGGCGTGCCCCATCGGGTCGAACCAGACACAGGTCGCTTGCGATCCACCCGGCCATGCGCCAGAACCCGGACAGGCCACGCCACCGAGGCGTCACCGCTCCCCGGCCACCTCGGCGATAATCGGCCATCCGGTTCCACTGGCCGACCGCCGGCCGGGGTGTCCCTCAAACGTTTGCCTACCACCGAGCCGGTGGTAGGTGCCTTGGTAGCTTCCTACAGCCTTGCGAACGGCGCCCCACACGTTGAGGCCGAGTGGCGATGCCCGGAGCCACCCGCCGGCCCGGGCAAGTCTCCTCCGCCGCGACGTCGCCACGGAATGCGGTGGCACGCCAGGGGCCACGCCGGGTCCGTGTTCCGCCGTGGCCGCGCTCCGGCCCTGTTTGTGGGCGCCCCACCAGATCTGACCATCGAGGAGCGAATAGCCATGTCCTCCACGACCACCTCGCTGGACACAGCATCCCAGTGGGGGGAGCACCTCACGGATCTGATCCACCAGGATCCGGTCATCCAGGCCCACGGATGGTACTTCACCTGCAGCTACCTGCTGGACTTCGCGGAGGTAACGGCCTTGCTGCGTCTGCACCGAGGCCGGGTAGACCAGCTGGTGTTGGACCCCCCTCCTCTCGAGAGCTATGACTTCGCCATCCGGGGTCCGGCAGAGCTCTGGCGCAAATTCTGTCAGCCGGTGCCTCCTGCCATGTACCACGGCATCTGGTCGGCCACGTTCCGTTCGGGGA
>DASQQH010000138.1:0-2363 GCA_035643555.1 Acidimicrobiales bacterium
GGCCACCCTCGACGCCCTGGCGACGACAACCGCCTGAGCCTCGAACACCCGCTGCCTGGGCGGGAAGAGGCGGTCGAGTGTGCTCGAGGGAGAGTAGGGGCCATGATCAATCCCCATGGCACGGATTCCCGTTGCAGCCGACACCAAGGGCCGTAGAGCCACACGGCCGGGCTCGGGGGTTGACCGCACCGAGCATCGCCGAGCGACACGCTCGGGCCCTCGACATCGGGGGTGATGGATCTCGGAACGGGTATCGGGTGATGGCGTCGGTGCCGGCCCGGTGTCCCTCCTGACACGGGCGGCAGGGGGACAGCCGGCACAGGGCGAAGCGCCCGGGGACATGGGTCACCCGGTGCGGACCTGACCCGTGCGTCCGCCTGGCCCACCAAGGCCGCCTCGATCGTCGCGAGCTCCCTGAGGGCCGCGTGCTCCGGGGCGTGCCCGGAGGGGTCGGGTGCACCAGGGGCCCCGTCGTGCGGGTCGGCCACCCGTTCCTCGTGGCCCGGCGGTGCGGTCCGGCGAACGGGCTCGCTCAGCGCGGACGGGTGTCGGGATGGCCGGCCCCCCGAGTCGTTCGACCCGTTCGCCGCGCATCCCGGGGCCCCGGCAGGAGGGTGATCAGGGTGCGCGTCGGCTCCTCGGCCTCGGCCACCGTTCACCCGTTGACACTACGTAGGGGTCCTACTAAAGTGCGTAGGCAGCCTACTGAAATGCAGGTGCGAAGGAGAGCGATGTCGAGCGGGTTGGCCCTCGATCCCGCGGGACAGGGGGCGGGGTCAGGTCGTGGGGGGTCCAGCTGGGGATGCAGATGCAGGCGTCAAGCACGCTTTCGACGTGGAGGCTGGTAATGACGAATATCGCCGAGATCCCTGAGCTCCGGACCGAGGGGGGTGTCGTCCGCCCGACTGACCCCGACTACGACGAGGCACGGGCGGTCTACAACGCCATGATCGATCGCCACCCGGTGCTGATCGCCCGGTGCGCCTCGGTCGCCGACGTGCAGAATGCGCTGGACGCCGGGCGGCGGGCCGGGGTGCCGATCGCCATCAGGGGCGGGGGCCACAACGGCCCGGGCTTTGGCACCGTGGACGGGGGACTGGTCATCGACCTTTCTCCCATGCGGGGCGTCGAGGTCGACCCCGGGCGGCGGACCGCCCGGGTCCAGGGTGGTGCCACCTGGGGGGTCGTCGATGCCGCCACCCATGCCCACGGCCTCGCCACCCCGGCGGGGATCATCTCGACCACAGGCGTGGGTGGGCTGACCCTGGGGGGCGGGCACGGCTACCTGTCCAGGCGCCACGGTCTCACCATCGACAACCTGATCGAGGCCGAGGTGGTCCTCGCCGACGGCAGGGTCCTGCGGGCCTCCGAGGCCGAGCACCCCGAGCTGTTCTGGGCACTGCGGGGCGGTGGGGGGAACTTCGGGGTCGTGGTCTCCTTCACCTTCGCCCTGCATCCGGTCACAACCGTGGTCTGTGGACCGACGGCCTGGCCGGTTGGTGCCACCGCCGACATCCTGGGGTGGTTCAAGGACTTCCTCCCCGCCCAGGGAGAGGACCTCTACGGGTTCTTCGCCACGATGACCGTCCCCCCCGTTGACGCCTTCCCCGAGGCCTTCCACCTGCACAAGGCGTGCGCGGTCATGTGGTGCTACCTGGGGGACCCCACCGACGCCAAGGACGCCCTCGCCCCGGTGCGGGCCATGCAACCCGCCTTCGACGGCATCGGCGAGGCCCCCTATCCGGCCCTGCAGTCGGCCTTCGACGGCCTCTACCCCCCGGGGCTGCAGTGGTACTGGCGGGGGGACTTCTTCAACACCGTGGCCGAGGGGGCCATCGAGGCCCACGCCCGCTTCGCCGAGGAGCTCCCGAGCATGCACTCCTCCATGCACCTCTATCCGATCGACGGGGCGCCCAACCGGGTGGGGGCGGACCAGACCGCCTGGGCCTACCGGGACGCCACCTTCTCCCAGGTCATCGTGGGCGTCGACCCCGACCCGGCCAACGCCGCGGCCCTCAGGGCCTGGACCGTCGACTACTGGGAGGCCACCCATCCCTACTCGGCCGGGGGCGCCTACGTGAACTTCATGATGGACGACGAGGGCGGGGACCGGGTACGGGCGACCTACGGGTCCAACTACGACCGCCTCGCCCAGGTCAAGGCCACCTACGATCCGGGGAACCTCTTCCGGGTCAACCAGAACATCCGCCCCGCTCCGACGACCCCCTCCGGCCCCCCGAGGCAGGGTCGGTTCAGCCGCCTCGTGCGGCGCCCGTGGTCGGGTGGGTGATCCCGGGGATCCCCAACGAGCCCCTGGTGTGGCGATCGCGTTCGGCAAACAGTGGACACGTCCTCCGTGGGCC
>DASQQH010000139.1:0-5445 GCA_035643555.1 Acidimicrobiales bacterium
TCCACGGTGTCCAGCGGCTCGGGTATCACCCCGGTCGTCGGCCTGCTGGCCGCCCGCCCCGATCTGCGTCCCAACCCCGCCGAGGTCGAGCGGGTCTTCGACGTCAGCCTGGCCGAGCTGGCCTCCGACACCGTCTACCGGGAGGAACGGTGGGAGGTGCCCGGGGGCTCGGAGCGGTCGATCCACTTCTTCGAGCTGGATGGCGACACCGTGTGGGGTGCCACGGCCAGGGTCCTCAGGGAGCTGCTGGACGTGGTGCTGGTGGGGCCCTGATCCTCGCCTCGGCGGTAGCCTCGACACCGATGACCGGCGTGGGAGCGGCCCAGGGCCTGCCCATCAGCACCACCTTCGAGATCCCGGGGACCAGGGTGGAGCGCTGCCTGGGCAGCTGCTTCGGCCTCGTCGTACGCAGCATGGGTGCGGCCAAGGGCTTCACGGCGGGCTTCGCCGCCCTCCGACGCGGCGAGGTCGGCCAGTACACCGAGCTCCTGGAGGACAGCAGGCGCCACGCCATCGACCGCATGGTGGACAACGCCAAGCTGCTGGGCGCCAACGGCGTGGTGGGGATGCGGTTCGACTCCTCGGAGGTCGGCCAGCTGGGCCTCACCGAGATCGTGGCCTACGGGACCGCGGTGGTCCTCGCCGAGGAGTAGGCGCGACGATCCGGCTGTCATCGTCCGACCGGGACGATCTGATCGCCCTGCTGCGCCGCCACCTGGACGAGGGGCGCGTGGACCTCGACGACTACGGGGAGCGCCTGACCCGGCTGTTCGAGGCCCGCACCAGGGAGGAGGGTGCGGCGGTGCTGGCTGACCTGCCGCCGTTCCCCGCCCGGACCTCCCGTCGCCGTCCACGCCGCCGGTACGCGGAGGCCGACCGGGTGGAGGGGCGTTGGGTGCCGACCGCGGAGGTCTTCAGGGACCCCACGTCCAACCGGGTGATGCGGGTCTGGGTGGACCCGGCCGACAACTCCCGCCACTACGTGGCCGAGGGGGACGGGCCGGCGCAGAGCTGACATGCTGGGCCCATGGACGCCACCGGGCTCCGACAACTCCAGGATCCGTACAAGCAGCGCTACCGCCAGGACCCCGAGGCCGCCGCCATCACCCTCCGGGCTCAGGGCGACCTCGGCGCCGAGGGGGTGAGCTGCTCGGTGGAGACCGGCCGGGCCCTGGTCGAGGCGGGCCTCCATCCGGCGACGGGCGGGGACGGGGCCTCGGCCTGCTCGGGGGACATGCTCCTGCAGGCCCTGGTGGCCTGCGCCGGGGTCACCCTGCGGGCGGTGGCGGCCTCCCTGGAGATCCCCGTGGCCGGGGGGTGGGTCCGGGCCGAGGGGGATCTGGACGTCCGGGGGACCCTGGCGGTGGCCAAGGACGCGCCGGTGGGCTTCTCGGCCATCAGGCTGTGGTTCGAGCTGGACGCCGAGGGCACCGAGGACCAGTTGGACACCCTGGTCCGCCTCACCGAGCGGTACTGCGTCGTGTACCAGACCCTGGCCGGAACCCCGGCGCTGTCCATGGCCCGCCGCTGATCCGCCGCGGCCGGTGGCCTGCGCCTCGCCCTTCGGGGCCGGGGCGCCGTATCGGTATCCTGGGACGCTGCACGAGCCACGGGAGAGGAAGGGCAGGTGGCGGAGGTCGAGATCGGGAGGGGCAAGTCGGGGCGCCGTGCCTACGGCCTGGACGACGTCGTGATCGTGCCAAGCCGGAGGACACGGGACCCCGAGGACATCGACATCTCCTGGGAGATCGACGCCTTCCGCCTCGAGCTCCCGCTCATGGCCGCCGCCAAGGACGCCGTGGTGAGCCCGGCCACGGCGATCGCCATGGGCCGGCTCGGCGGGCTCGGGGTGCTCAACCTGGAGGGCCTGTGGACCCGCTACGAGGATCCCGAGCCGTGCCTGTCCGAGATCGCCTCGCTGGACCTCGACAAGGCCACCCACCGCATGCAGCAGCTCTACGCGGAGCCGATCAAGCACCAGCTGGTGTCCGCCCGCATCCGGGAGATCAAGGACGCCGGGGTGGTCTCCTGCGCCTCGGTGAGCCCCCAGCGGACGCGGGCCCTGGCGCCGGCCATCCTGGACGGCGAGCTGGACCTGCTCGTGATCCAGGGCACGGTGGTCTCCGCCGAGCACGTGTCGAAGAGCCAGGACCCGCTCAACCTGAAGCGCTTCATCCGCGAGCTCGACCTCCCGGTCGTCGTCGGCGGCTGCGCCTCCTACCAGGCGGCGCTCCACCTGATGCGCACGGGGGCGGTCGGCGTCCTGGTGGGTGTGGGTCCGGCGGCGGGATCCACCGCCAGGGGCGCCTTGGGGATGGGGGTGCCCCAGGCGACGGCCATCGCCGACGCCGCCGGGGCCCGCATGCGCCACCTGGACGAGACGGGGGTGTACTGCCACATCATCGCCGACGGTGGCATGGAGCGGTCCGGCGATCTGTGCAAGGCCATCGCCTGCGGCGCCGACGCCGTGATGCTCGACCGTCCGCTGGCCGCGGCCCACGAGGCCCCGGGCCGGGGATGCTACTGGGACATGGAGGCCGTCCACCCGAGCCTGCCGCGGGGCGCCTGGGCCCGCGGGGGTGCTCGGGCCAGCCTGCGGGAGATCCTGCTCGGCCCCGCCCACCGGGACACTGGGCGGGTCAACCTGTTCGGGGCCCTTCGGGCCTCCATGGCCACCGCCGGCTACGAGACGGTGAAGGAGTTCCAGTCCGCCGAGCTGGCGGTCGCCGCATCCGCCGACTCGGGCGACCTGGCGCCCGGGCGGGCCCTCGACATGGGTCCCGGCCGGTAGTCGGGCGTGGCTCCCTCCACGCCGGCCGCCCCGGCTCCGCCCCGCGACGTCGTGCTGGTGGTGGATTTCGGGGCCCAGTACGCCCAGCTCATCGCCCGACGGGTCCGCGAGGCCCACGTGTACTCCGAGATCGTCCCCCACGACACCCCGGCGGCCGACATGCTGGCCCGACGTCCCAGGGGGATCATCCTCTCCGGGGGGCCAAAGTCCGTGCACGTGGAGGGGGCGCCGGCGCTGGACCCGGCGGTGTGGACCTCGGGGGTGCCGGTGCTCGGCATCTGCTACGGGGCCCAGCTCCTCGCCCAGCACCTGGGCGGGGTCGTGGCCCACACCGGACGGGGCGAGTACGGGCGTACCCCGGCGTCCGCCCTGGAGGACGGGGAGGGCGGGCCGTCGCTCCTCGGTGCCTGGCCGGGAGGGGGCGACGTGTGGATGAGCCACTTCGACGCCATTGTCGAGGCCCCGCCGGGGTTCCGGGTGACCCACGCCACCCCCGGGTCGCCCGTGGCGGCCCTCGAGGCTCCGGGGCGGCGTCTCTACGGCGTCCAGTTCCACCCGGAGGTGGCCCACACGGACCGGGGTCAGGAGCTGCTCAAGTCCTTCCTCCATGACGTCTGCGGCTGTCTGCCCTCCTGGACCCGGAGCTCGATCATCGAATCAGCCGTCACGGCGGTGAGGGACCAGGTCGGCGGGGAGCGGGTGCTGTGCGCGCTGTCGGGCGGGGTCGACTCCTCGGTCGCCGCCGCGTTGGTCCACAAGGCCGTGGGGTCCCAGCTCACCTGCGTCTTCGTGGACACCGGGCTCATGCGGGCCGGTGAGGCCGAGCAGGTGGAAGAGACCTTCCGCCGCCAGTTCGGCCTGGATCTGGTGCACGCCAAGGCGGCGGACCGGTTCTTCGCCGCCCTGGCCGACGTCGCCGACCCCGAGCGCAAGCGAAAGGCCGTGGGGGAGACCTTCATCCGGGTCTTCGAGGAGGTGGCGGCGGACCGCTCCGACGCCCGGTATCTGGTGCAGGGCACGCTGTACCCGGACGTGATCGAGTCCGGGACGGCGGACGCGGCCAGGATCAAGTCGCACCACAACGTGGGGGGGCTGCCAGCGGAGATGGGCCTGGAGCTGATCGAGCCCCTGCGGCTCCTGTTCAAGGACGAGGTCCGGGCCATTGGGGAGGAGCTGGGCCTGCCCGAGGAGATCGTGTGGCGCCAGCCCTTCCCGGGGCCGGGGCTGGCGGTGCGGATCGTGGGGACGGTGACCCCCGAGCGGGTGGAGATCCTGCGGGCCGCCGACGCCATCGTGGTCCAGGAGATCCACCGAGCCGGGCTCCAGCGGGAGGTGTGGCAGGCCTTCGCCGTGTTGCCGGTGGTGCGTACCGTCGGGGTGATGGGCGATGAGCGGACCTACGCCTATCCGGTCGTGATCCGGGCGGTGACCAGCGACGACGCCATGACCGCCGACTGGGCCAGGCTGCCAGGGGAGGTCATCGAGCGGCTGTCGTCGCGCATCATCAACGAGGTGCCGGGGGTCAACCGGGTGGCCCTTGACGTCACCTCCAAGCCACCGGGGACCATCGAGTGGGAGTAGGGGGGCCTGCGGGTAGTGAGGCCGGTGGAGCGATGAGTGGAGAGGAACTCGCCGAGGATCGGTTGGCGCCCGGTCGGTTGCTCGTGGCGGGGCCGGGTCTGGTCGATCCCAACTTCGCCCGGACAGTGGTGCTGCTCCTTCATCACGACGAGGGCGGCAGCCTGGGCCTCGTGCTCAACCGCCCGAGCGAGTTGGCGCTCTCCGAGCCGCTCCCCCAGTGGACGGGGCTGGCCGCGCCGCCGGCGGTGATCTTCGTGGGCGGCCCTGTGGGGTCCTCGTCGGCGGTGGGCCTGGCGTTGGGGTCCGGCGACTTCCCACCGCTCGAGAAGGAGGCGGGCGAGGAGTTCTTCCGGCCCGTGGTGGGCCGGCTGGGAACGGTGGATCTCACCACCGACCCGGAGCACGTCGCCGATCGCCTGGAGTCCCTGCGGGTCTTCGCCGGGTGTGCCGGCTGGGCACCGGGCCAACTCGCCGGGGAGTTGGACCGGGGGGGCTGGCTGGTGGTGGAGGGCCACCCCGAGGACGCCGTGGCCGCCAACCCCTCCGAGCTGTGGAAGGCTGTCCTGCGCCGACAGGGCGGGCGCCTCGCCATCCTGGCAGCGTATCCGGAGGACCCCTCGGCCAACTGAACGGGGGCACAGGCCCAGGTTCCCGGCTCCGGGTGGGCGCTATGGCCTACGCTTCTCCCAGAGCCATGGCCGCTTCCCAGCCACGACCAGGCCGGTCTCGGCCATCCGGGGGTACCTGGGGGCTGCTCCTCGAGCGGACCCGCCATGGGGACACCTACGTGCTGTTGTTCCTCCTGCTCCTGGTCACGTATTTCCTCGTGTCCCTGCTGCCCAAGGCCACCTGGAGCGACGTGGTCCAGGAGGTCGGTGCCGGTTTGACCCTGCTCCTCGCCCTGCGGACCTCGCAGGCCGGCCGGCGCCTCCAGCAGGCGGCCCTGGTGGCGGTCCTGGTCGGCTTCGTGGCCACCCTCCTGGGCTCGCTGGAGGGCCAGTTGACGGTCCTGGTCAAGGCTGTCTTTGGCCTGCTGCTCCTCATCACCCCGTTCGTGATCCTGGGACGGGTGC
>DASQQH010000140.1:0-2948 GCA_035643555.1 Acidimicrobiales bacterium
CGACCAGGGCCGCCGCCACCGCCGGCGGCCACACCAGCGCCGCCCCGGCCCACACCCCCCCGACCGCCAGCCCGACGGCGGCCCCCACGATGGGGAACCAGCCCAGCGCGGCGGCCGAGGGGCGGCCCGTGCCGGGGACCACCGTCAGGAAGCACAGCGCACCGGCCGGCCCCCGGCCCGTCCCCCGGACCCGCGTCGAGTCTCCCGCCCACCTGGGGGTCACGCCGCCGGCCCCCCACGGCCTCCCCCGTCCCAGCGGGACAAGGGCAGGACTCGCCCAGCCACCACCAGCAGCACCTCCTCGGCCACCTCGGCGACCGCCCGGTTGAGCGCGCCCAGGTCGTCCCGGAAGCGGCGGCCAACCCGGGTGACCGGGTGGACGCCCAGGCCGACCTCCTCGCTGACCAGGACCGTGTCCCCGGCCCGGGCCACCACGGCGGTGCACAGGCGCTCGTTGTGGTCCTCGGCCCCCTCCCGGCCGGCCAGCCAGGTCCCGAGGGAGTCGACCAGGGCCGTCCCCGACAGCCCCGCCAGCACCGGGCCCAGCTCGGCGCCCGCGGGCACCTCCACCGTCGACCAGGCGCGGGGCCGGCGGGCCCGGTGGGCGGCGACCCGAGCCGCCCAGTCGGGGTCGTCGGGATGCTCGCCCCCGGTGGCCACGTAGGTGACCGGGCCACCTCGTCGGGCGGCCAGGGACTCGGCCACCTCGGATTTCCCGGAGCGCACCCCGCCAAGCACCAGGGCGATCACGACGCCGCCCGCTCCGACCCCGCCAGCACCGCCTCCCGCACCGCCCGGGCCAGCCGGGCACCCCAGGCCGACCGCGGGCCGCCGAAGGCGTGCGGGCGGCCCTGGTCGGGGCAGAGGATGCACACCGCGTCGGTGGGCGTACCGGTGGCCGTCAGTCCCAGCTCCGCCAGGGCCTGGGCCTTGGCCTCGGTGGCGGTGCCCACGGCGTTGACCATGGCCGCGTCGCTCAGGCGCTCGGGGACCACGGCCACGACGTTGATCGTCCCCACCCCCGCCGGGCGACGGGCGGGCTCCTGGGGCGCCGCCGCCATGACGGGCTCGCTCAGCCCGACGCTGGCGGTGACCCGGACCCCGCCGTCCAGGCCCCGCCCGTGACGGCGGACGTCGGCAGCGGTGAGCAGGCCCACGCCCCGCCCGGGCAGCCCCAGGGAGACGGCCAGTTTGGCCAGGTGGTGGTCGGGGTCCCGCCGGGCGTAGGAGGCCGGGACTTGGGCGTTGAGCACCCACCGGCGTGGCCCCAGGCCCCCACCGTGGGGCGCCGAGGCGATCGCCCGCATCGGGGTCCCCAGGCGCCACACCAGCACAGGCAGCTCCCTGCCCCCCTCTCGGCGGGACCGGGTCTGGCACTCGAGGACGTCCACGCGTCTCCTTGCCGTCGGGGCCGGCCGGGCCGGCCGGGGACCGGGCAGGCAGGTCTCCTGGCTCCCGGATCGGCGCTCCCCTCGGCCTTCCCGCCCGGTGGGCCGTGGCCGTCGTGAGGGTCGCTCCCCGGTGACAGTTGCGGGACAGCCCCGGACTTCCACCGGGTTCCCTGCGCTGCGCAGGGCACCCTAGCGCGCCCGGGCCGCCGCGCGCCCCTCGAGGCCCCGCTGGCGCCGACGACGGGTTTGGGCGGGTTGAGGGATTGACTTAGGATGTCCTAAGCTGAAGGCGTCCCGAGGACACCACGAGCGACACCACGAGCGGAGGACACCACGAGCGGAGGTGGGATGAGCGAGACCGAGACCCTGGTCCTCGGATGCATCGCCGGTGGGACCATCCTCCTGGGCCTCCCCCTGGGACGGATGCGGGCGGCGGCACCCGGGCTGCGACAGTTCCTCAACGCGGTGGCCGTCGGCATCCTGGTCTTCATCCTCTGGGACGTGCTCTCCAACGCCTACGGCCCCATCGACCAGGCCCTGGGCAACGTTCGCCACCACACCGCCGGCCTGGCGCCGGTCGTCGGCTACGGGGCCCTGTTCTTCGCCGGGATCGGGCTCGGCCTCATCGGTCTCTCCGCCTACCAGCGCCTCCTCGCCGGCCGGGCGAAGCGACCGGCCTCTCCGGGGCCGGGTGCGGTCGCCGAGGCCGAGCTCTCCCGGCTCTCGGAGGGCCAGCGCCTGGCGGTCCTGGTGGCGGTGGGCATCGGCCTGCACAACTTCGGGGAGGGCCTGGCCATCGGGACCAGCGCCGCCAAGGGCGCCATCACCCTGGCCACCTTGCTCGTCATCGGCTTCGCCCTCCACAACGCCACCGAGGGGTTCGGGATCGTCGCCCCCCTCACCGCCGAGGGACGTCGGCCCGGCTGGGGCTTCCTGCTGCTCCTCGGGGCCGTGGGCGGGGGTCCCACCCTCGTGGGCACGGCGCTGGGGCGCCAGTTCACCAGCCCGGCGCTCAGCGTCTTGTTCCTGACCCTGGCCGCCGGGTCCATCCTCTACGTGATCATCCAGCTGGTGGGCGTGGCCCGCAAGGCTGGCGCCGGTGAGCTCCTCTACTGGGGGATCTTCGTCGGGCTGCTGGCCGGGTTCGTCACCGACATGGTGGTGAGCGCGGCGGGCGCCTGAACGCGCCCGGGCTTGCTCACCGGGGGCCGTCCCCCTGGCCTCCCCACACCGGGGGGCGCACCCGGTGTGGCCGCCCGGGGCCACCGGGCCGGTTCCCCGTCGACGCCGGGCCCCCACCGGGTCCCGGGGGTGGGTCCTCGGTGCGCCACCGCCGGGGCCCGGGGACCACCCGGCCCGCCCTGCCCTGCCGCGGCCCACGACCAGGGGTCGGGCCCGTCCACGCCTGGCGATCCTCGACGCCGCGGTGCCGAGGGGACCTCACCGGCTGGCGACGCCCACCACCTGGCCGCGGGCGCCCACCAGCTGGACGCCGCGGATGGCACTCGGGGACACCTGCACCGCCGTGCCCCAGGACCCGTAGCCGTTCGCCAGAGA
>DASQQH010000141.1:0-2466 GCA_035643555.1 Acidimicrobiales bacterium
CCGCTGGATGGCCATTGACCAGGTGGGATAGGCATGGGTGGTGAGGGCCAGCTGGGCGGGGAACAGGTGGGCCCGCATGGCGAGGGCGACCTCGTGGACGACCTCGCCGGCACGGGGGCCGACCACCGTGGCCCCGAGCACCCGGCCGCCGGCCAGGTTGCCCGCCACCCGGCGGGGTCCGACGATCAGCTTGCAGAACCCCCGGGTCTCGCCGGCCACCACCGCCCGGTCCACCTCGGTGTTGGCCACCTCGGCCACCCGGGCGCCTCTGGGAGCCCCGGCCTCGGTGCAGCCGATCCGGGCCACCTCGGGGTCGGTGAAGGTGACCCCCGGGACCCGCCCGGGGTGGAACCGGCGGTAGGCCAGGGGGGCGAGGGCGTTGGTGGCGGCGATGCGGCCCATCTCGTAGGCGGCGTGGGTGGACAACGCCTTGCCGCAGACGTCGCCCACAGCCCAGACCCCCCGCGCGGTCGTCCGGAGGTGGGCGTCGGTGATGACGAAGCCCCGGTGGTCCACCCGGACGCCGGCCGCCTCGAGCCCCAGCCCCCCTGTCCTCGGGGCCCGTCCGGTGGCCACCAGGAGGGCGTCGGCCTCAACGGTCCCGCCGCCGTGGAGGCGGAGCCGGGCGGCGCGGGTGGCCGCCAGGGGCTCCACCTTCCAGACCGCCTCGCCCAGGCGGACCCCGATCCCGTGGTCGGCGAAGGCCTCGGCCAGGCTGGCCGATGCCCCAGGCTCCTCCCCGGGCAGGAGGCGGTCCAGGGCCTCCACCACGGTCACCTGGGTGCCCAGGCGGGAGAAGGCCTGGGCCACCTCCACCCCGGTCGGCCCACCTCCGAGGATCGCCAGGGACCGGGGTTGGCGCTCGAGGTGGAAGACCTCCTCGCTGGTCAGGTGGTCGACCCGGTCCACGCCGTCGACAGCCGGGGTCGTCGGTGCGGAGCCGGTGGCGATGACGACGCTGTCAGCCCGCAGCGTCAGGCCATCGACCGCCACGGTGGTGGGAGAGGTGAACCGGGCCCGTCCGGGGATAACCTCGATCCCCTCCCTGGCCAGGACCTCGGGGGTCTCGGTCGCCTGGACGGTGGCTACCGCTCGGGCCACCGCTCCCATGGCCTCCCCGAAGCCGGCCCCCCGCGCTGCGGCCTCGATGAGCGCCTTGGAGGGGACACAGCCGGTGAAGGTGCACTCGCCCCCGATCGGGCCCTCCTGGACCACCGCCACCCGAGCACCCTTCCTGGCCGCGGCGAAGGCAGCACCGAGGCCGCCCGAGCCGCCACCAACCACAACCAGGTCGTGAGCGCCCCGCTCAGCCATCGCCCTGTCCTCCCTCGCTTCCTCCGGCCAGACCGGTGGCGAGGTCCCTGAGGCGCCCCAGGAGGTCGGGGTCCATCGGGCCGGCCCGCCTGGCCAGGGAGGCCTTGATGGCCCGGTAGGTCGTCGCCTCCAGGCCGCACCGCCGGCACGTCTCGAGGTGCACGGCGATCCTCCTGGCCGTGACCTCGTCCACCTCCCGGTCAAGGTAGGACTGGAGGACCCGGGCCACCTCCATGCAGCTGGCCCTGCCCGTCCTCGACGGTCGGATCCCACGCCTCATCTCCACCTCCTCCTCGGGGCCAGGCCGGCGCTCACCAGCTGCGCCCTGATCCGTTTTCGGCCACGGTGGAGCCGGCTCATCACCGTTCCCTCGGGGATGCCGAGTGCCCTGGCGGCCTCGCCATAGGACAGGCCGTCGATGTCCACGAGCTCCACGGCCCGGCGGTACGTGGTGGGCAGGCTGGCGAAGGCCGCGCCCACGACGGTGTCGAAGGTCGCCCCCACCACGAGGTCCTCGGGCCCAGGAGGGCGGGAGTGGCCGAAGGCCCCGGTGGTCGTCTCCCCGGGGTCGGCCACCGGCGCTGGACGCTGCCGCCGCCCCCGGTTGGTGTGGGCGTTGCGCAAGATGGTGAGCAGCCAGGCTCGGGGATGGGCGCCGTCGAAGGACTCGATGGCCCGATAGGCACGCAGCAGGGTGTCCTGGACCAGGTCCTCGGCATCCCGACCATGCCCGGTGAGGGACAACGCCACCCGCCACAGCACGTCCAGCTCGGGGACCACGTAGCGGGCAAAGGCAGCCTCTCGGGCATGGCGTCCCCCGGACCCGGGCTCGTCGTCCGGGTCCCGGTTCACCGGATCCATCGCCTCGACCCGGGGCCGGCGTTCTGTGCCACCGTCCCTACGTCTGCGACCGCCGGCATCCCCGGGATCTCCTGGGCGCCATCACCTGAGGGGCGTGGGTCTCGAGCAGGCGGCGGACCTGGCGGACGGTCGGGTTGACCAGGGCCTGGTCCCCCAGTGCGACGGTGGGCACGGTCTCATCGCCCCCGGTCACCGACCGCACGAAGGAGGCATCCCCCTCGTCCTCCCAGATGTTGTGGGCCTCGTAGGACACCCGGCGGGCCCGGAGCCCCAGGCGCAGGGCGAGGCAGA
>DASQQH010000142.1:0-2447 GCA_035643555.1 Acidimicrobiales bacterium
CACCCAGGCCGCCCAGGCCTGTCTGGCGGTGGCCGCCCCCCGGCAGGTCGGCGGGCACACGGTCCTGGTCGTGGTGGTGTCCCTCGGCCAGCCCAACGGCCTCGCCGGTGCCGGGGCCGCCGACAAGGCGCTCCTCGACGCGGCCACCCCCCTGCTGCGACCGGTCCCGGTCCTGGCACCCAACCAGACGGTGGGGCACGTCGTCCTGTCCGGGGGCCACCGCCAGGTGCCGGTGGTGGGGCCGCCCACCCCGACCGTCATGACCGGCTGGCCGGGGATCACCATCGACACCTCCCTCATGCCCCAGCTGTCGCGCCCCCCCCTGCCCGCCCAGGCCCAGGTGGGGACCCTCACGCTGCGCACCGCCACAGGGGTGCAGGCCCGGGTGCCGGTGCACCTGGGCGCCCCGTTGCCTCCCCCCTGACCCTGCAGGGGCCTCGGGCAGAGCGCCCGGTCGGCCGGCCCCCGGTTCACCGACGGGAGGCCGGGGTCGGTCGACGGGCCCGACGGGTGGCCCAGCACGATGCCACCACCGCTGGCGAGGCCACCAGGTGGGCCCAGGACCGTCGGGGCCACCCATCGCGTCGTGGTGTCACGCTCATCGCCCGAGCTCCGGGTGCTGGAGGTCCCGGAGGCCTGGTCAGCGGGCGACGTCCGGTGGGGACGGGCCGATCCGGCGACACAGGGGTGACCACGTCCCCGACGCCCCGGCGTTCGACAAGAACGTGTTCAATCCGGCGAGGACCGTCGCTGGTCAGGCGCCGGCCTGAGGCCACGACCCCCACCCACGGTCGAGGAACAGGTCGTGGCGCCGGGTGCGCACGATCGTCTGGCGGCCTCCTGACGGGCTGCAGGAGCGCAGCCCGCTCCGGCGCAGCGGATCTGGGTGGTCCGACCAGGCCGTGCGCCGATCGCCAGCGGAGCGCTGCGATGCCGCGTCGGTCGACAGCGGCTGCGGGGGTCCACGCCCCGGGTCCCGCGGCGAGCCAGACGCTGGGCCCTCCACAACCAGACGAGGACCCCCGTGGGACAAGACGCCGCCGGCGTCGACCCGCGGCGTCGCCGCAGCCGCGAGCCGGCGCTACGACCCCGCCGGAGAACCCATCTCGACGACGACGCCTCGGCCCTGGCCGGGGCCGTCGGCCGGGCGGGGGGTCCCCGGCGGTGGTCCTCGAGGCGACTGGGGCACGTGCGCCGCGGGGCGCCGCCCGATCGGGTGGGTGCGAGGGCCCACCTGCGGCCTGTCACCGATATCCTCGAGCAGTCGGCCGACTGACCCTGGAGGCGCAGGGCCGGGTGTGAGCAGCCACGACGGAGGCCCTCCTCGAGGCTGACCGGGACCAGTGTCCGGTGGCCGAGGTTGGTCCAACCCCCGTGGCGGGCTCCCCGCCTGCAGGCGTGCAGCGCGACAGGCGCCTCCCCTCCTCCCCCTGTCGGTCCAGTCCCGTTCCTCGACTGGGCCCATCACCGTGTCGGGTGGGCAGGCCGCGCACCGAGGCCAGAACGCCCCGCCTTCCGAGGCACGGCTCTGGACGAGGGTGTCCAGGACTGGGCGCTGGGGTGCGCCATGGACGTCGTCGGTGTGGCCGGTGATGGCACAAGAACGCTGTCCCTGGCCTGCCACAATGGCGGGAACCCGGCCGAGGTGCCGGCGCCGGGTGAGCCCAGGCGTGGCACATGGACGACAGCCAGTGTCTTGCGAATCGCTTCGAGGATGACCGACCACGGCTGCGGGCGGTGGCCTACCGGATGCTGGGCTCGCTCCCCGACGCCGAGGACGCCCTCCAGGACACCTGGGAGCGCCTGAGCCGGGCCGGCACCGCCGAGGTCGAGAACCTCGGCGGGTGGATGACGACCGTCCTCGCCCGGGTGTGTCTCAACATGCTCCGGGCCCGCGGCACCCGGGGCGAGGGATCGGGGGAGGTGCGCCTCCCCGACCCGATCGTCACCCCGGACGGGAACCCCGGGCCCGAGGAGGAGGCCCTGGTGGCCGCCTCGGTGGGTCTGGCCCTGCAGGTCGTCCTGGACACCCTGACCCCGCCCGAGCGCCTCGCCTTCGTGCTCCATGACCTGTTCGACCTGCCCTTCGAGGAGATCGCCCCCGTGGTGGCGCGAACCCCCCAAGCCGCTCGCCAGCTGGCGAGCAGAGGGCGACGCCGGGTGCGGGGCGCAACGGTCCCGCCACCCGACCCCGATCTCGCTCGTCAGCGGGCGGTGGTCGAGGCCTTCTTCTCGGCGTCGCGCGCCGGTGATCTGGACGCCCTTGTCTGCCTCCTCGATCCCGATGTCGTCCTGCGGGCGGATTTCGGCCCGAGGCGCCGGTCCGCCGCAACGACCCTCCGGGGCGCGGCGACGGTTGCCCGGCGGGCGATGTTGGGCGCGCGCCCCGGGACGGCGCTGTACCCGGCGTTGATCAACGGCGCGGCGGGCATGGTCATCACCATGCA
>DASQQH010000143.1:0-2837 GCA_035643555.1 Acidimicrobiales bacterium
TGGACAGCAGGGGGGCCAGGTCAGCGTAGACCTTCTTGGCGATGCCCGGCTGGAGCTTGAGCGCCTTGGCCGTCGCCGTGGCCCCGTAGGTGGGGTGGGACTTGAGGTAGGAGATGGCGTGGTAGTAGGCGGTGAGGAAGGCGTGCACCGTCTTCTTGTGGGCGTCGAGGTAGCTGGGGCGGGCCTCGAGGACCGTGTACTGGTCCTGGGGGTGGACCTGGTCGAAGTGGGCGACGATCCTGGCCTTGTGCTCCTGCTGGAGCTTGAAGGCCACGCTCGGGGCCCAGTTGAAGGCGTTGATGTTGCCCGAGGTCAGCCCGGCCACCTGGGAGGAGGCGCCACCGAGGGGTACCTCCTTGATGTCCTTCTGGGGGTTGAGGCCAGCGGCCTTGGCCTCGATCCTGGCCACGAAGTCGGTGAGGGAGCCGAACCGGGTGATCCCGACCTTCTTGCCCTTCAGGTCCTTGATGCCGGTGATGCCGCTGTTGGGCGCGGCGATGAGGACGAAGGGCGACTTCTGGGCGACGCCGGCGAACACCTTCATCGGGACCCCCTTGGCCACCGCCGCCGGCGAGTCGGGGCCGGTGCCGGCCAGGATGTCGATCTTGCCCGCCTCCACCGCCTTGACCGCGTCGGCCCCACCCTGGAAGGCGGTGACGGTGACGTGGAGGCCCTGGGCCTTGAAGTAGCCCTGCTGCTGGGCCACGTAGTGGGGGAGGGACTCGTCGAAGTCCTGGGCCACGACCAGGCCCAGGTGGACCGTGTTGGCCGACGCCCCGCCCGACGAGCCCTGGGAGGACCCGCCGGTGGCGCCGGAGGAGCCACAGGCAGCCAGCGCCAGGGCGGCGGCGGCCCCCAGGCAGGCCCCGAGGGTGGCCTTGGGTACGGTGAGCCTGGGCATCAGGCCCCTCCTCTCTCGGTTGCTCGGATCAGGGCGGACACGCCCAGCTGCAGGGCGGCGGCCAGGGCCAGGGTGACGATGACGTAGGCGTAGACCTCGGGGGTGCGGAACGCCTGCCCGGCGGAGGCCAGGAGGTAGCCGAGGCCGTTCTCGCCGCCGATGAACTCCCCTGCCACCACGGCCAGGGTGGCCAGCACGACGGCGAGTCGGAGGCCGTTGCGGATCTGGGGGAGGGCGCCGGGGATGACCACCCGGCGGAGCAGGTGGGTCCCCCGGCCCCCCAGGGCCCGGGCGGCGGTGAGCAGGGTGGGCTCGATCGAGCCCACCCCGGCCAGGGTGGCAAGGGCGACGGCGAAGAAGGCGGTGGCCGCCCCGAAGGCCACCTTGGACGCCGAGCCCACCCCGAGGACGGCCAGGAAGACCGGGTACACCACGATCAGGGGGATCGCGGCCAGGTTCGACAGCAGTGGTTCGTAGGCCCGTCTCGTCACCCGGTGCAGGCCTGCGGGGATCCCCACCGCCAGCCCCCCGGCGGCGGCCAGGGCGAAGGCGGCGAGGATCTCCCACACGGTGGTGAGCAGGGCCCGGTAGGTGGTGCCGTTGCCGAGGACGCTTCCCAGCGCGGCCCCCACGATCGCCGGCGGGGGCAGGAGGAAGGCGCTGAACACCCCCAGGCCGGTGAGGAGGAACCACAGCCCCGCCGCCAGGGCGAGGATGCCCACCACGGCCACGAGGCGGACGACGCCGGCGCTCATGGCCGGCTGGCGGTCTCGGGCGCCGGGGCCCCGGCCTCGGTGAAGAGGATCTGGAAGAGCCGGGCCTGCAGGTCCTGGAAGGCCGGCTGGGACATGAGGCCGGGATGCCGGGGTCGATCGAGGGCAACGTCGAGCACGGCGCGCACCCGACAGGGCCGCCTGGAGAAGGCGACCACCCGATCGGACAGGTACGCCGCCTCCTGCAGGCTGTGGGTGACGAAGACGATGCTCTTGCCCGTGCGCTCCAGGATCCGGCACAGTTCGGTGCCCAGCACCAGGCGGGTCTGTTCGTCGAGGGCCCCGAAGGGCTCGTCCAGGAGGAGGACGTCGCAGTCGAGGACCAGGGCTCTGGCCACCGCCACCCGCTGCTTCATGCCCCCGGACAGCTCCCGGGGGTAGCGGTCGGCCACGTCGGCGAGCCCCACCCCCTGCAGGGCGTCGAGTGCCCGCTCCCGGCGCTCCCGGCGCCGGACCCGCTGGAGCTCCAGGGCGATCTCCACGTTGCCCAGGGCCGTCCGCCAGGGGAAGAGGGCGAAGTCCTGGAAGATGAAGGCGAAGCGTTGGGGGAGGGGGCCCTCCACCACCGTGTCGTCGAGGACCACCCGGCCCCGGGACGGGCGGACCAGGCCGCCGATGGCGTTGAGCAGGGAGGTCTTGCCACAGCCGGAGGGCCCGATCAGGGTGAGGAACTCCCCCTCGCCCACGGTCAGGTCGACGTGGTCGACCGCCTTGGTGGTGGTGCCGTCCGGGCGCTGGTAGGTGACCTCGAGGTCGTCGATGCGCACCTTGGGGCGGCTGGCGCCGTCGGGGTCCTGGTCCCCTGCCGGGCCCCGTGCTCCCACCCGGGGATCGGTGGTCATCGACGCCTGGCGGGGTTGCCGCCGTCGCCGGGCCTGGGGGGACGCCCGCTCCGGGCCGCTGGCGGCCCCTCGGTCGCCGGCAGGGAGGACCACGGGGTGTCGGCCCGCGGCCGTCCCCCGGTCGAGGTGGCGCTCCCCGGCGCCCACGCGTTGTCAGCCACGATCTCCATCGCCAAAGTGATGCGGTGACGCCCGCCACGCGGCCCTCGCCGATCCGCAGGAGTGTGGCAGTTGCCTCAACGACCGTCAAGACAACGTCCATTGCCTGCAACCCGGGGCCGTCGCCGCGACGGCCGGCCCGGGCGGGATGGACCCCCCGGT
>DASQQH010000144.1:0-6090 GCA_035643555.1 Acidimicrobiales bacterium
CGGTCTGCCCGTACTGCGCCGTGGGATGCGGCCAGGACGTCTACGTGCGCGACGACCAGGTCGTCCAGATCGAGGGTGACCCCGACTCACCGGTGTCACGGGGGCGGCTGTGCCCCAAGGGCTCGGCCAGCCTGCAGCTCACCACCGGGCCCGCCCGCCGCCGCCAGGTCCTCCACCGCCGTCCCCACGCCACGACCTGGGAGCGCCTCGACCTGGATGAGGCCATGGACATGATCGCCGACCGGGTGATCGCCACCCGCCGGGAGGGCTGGGAGTGGGAGGACGACCAGGGGCGCCGAGTGAGGCGGACCCGGGCGATCGCCGGGCTGGGAGGTGCGACCCTCGACAACGAGGAGAACTACCTCATGAAGAAGCTCTACACGGCCCTCGGGGTCGTGGAGGTGGAGAACCAGGCCCGCATCTGACACTCCTCCACCGTCCCCAGTTTGGGGACCTCGTTCGGGCGCGGGGGGGCGACCACCTTCCAACAGGACCTGGCCAACGCCGATTGCATCCTCGTCCAGGGGTCCAACATGGCCGAGTGCCACCCCGTGGGGTTCCAGTGGGTGATGGAGGCCAAGGCCAAGGGCGCCACCGTGGTCCATGTCGACCCACGGTTCACGCGGACGTCCGCGGTGGCGGACATCCACGTCCCCCTGCGAGCCGGGTCCGACATTGCCTTTCTGGGCGGGCTGATCAACTACGTCCTGGCCAACGACCGGGTCTTCACCGACTACGTCGCCTCCTACACCAACGCGGGGGTCATCCTGCGGGAGGACTTCGCCGACACCGAGGACCTCGGCGGGGTCTTCTCGGGCTACAACCCCCGGACCGGCCGCTACGACCCGACCAGCTGGCAGTACGAGGGAGCCGACGTGGCGGCCTCCGCCGGAGAGCGGGACCAGTGGCGCCAGCTCCACCAGGACCCCGACGTCGGGCGGAGCGAGCTCGCCCGCCAGCGTGGTGAGGCAGGGCGATCCGAGCAGGCCGGGGCCGGCGGGGCCACCTTCCACGGCGAACCCACCCTGGACCCAACCCTGGAACACCCCCGGTGCGTCTTCCAGGTCCTCAAGCGCCACTTCTCCCGGTACACGCCCGAGGTCGTGGAGCAGGTGTGCGGCATCCCCGAGGACCAGTTCCTGGCGGTGGCCGAGGCGGTGGCAGCCAACTCCGGGCCGGACCGCACGACCGCCTTCTGCTACGCCGTCGGCTGGACCCAGCACACCGTTGGCGTGCAGTACATCCGCACCGCGGCCATCCTCCAGCTGCTCCTGGGCAACATCGGCCGGCCCGGCGGCGGCATTCTCGCCCTGCGCGGTCATGCGTGCATCCAGGGCTCCACCGACATCCCCACCCTCTTCGACCTCCTCCCCGGCTATTTGCCCATGCCCCACGCCCACGAGCACCTGGACCTGGCCAGCTACGTGGAGGCCGACTCGGGCAGCAAGGGGTTCTGGGGCAACATGGGCGCCTACACCGTCAGCCTGCTCAAGGCCTGGTGGGGTGACGCGGCCACGGCCGAGAACGGGTACTGCTTCGACCACCTGCCCAGGCTGAGCGGCAACCACGCCCACTACGACACGGTCATGGGCCAGGTCGAGGGTCGGGGGAAGGGCTACTTCCTGGTGGGAGAGAACCCTGCGGTCGGCTCGGCCAACGCCAGGCTGCAGCGGTTGGGGCTGTCGAACCTGGACTGGTTGGTCGTCCGGGACTTCTCCCTCATCGAGTCGGCCACCTTCTGGGCCGATGGGCCGGAGATCGAGACCGGGGAGCTTCGTACCGAGGACATCGGAACCGAGGTGTTCTTCCTGCCCGCCGCGGCCCACACCGAGAAGGCAGGGAGCTTCACCAACACCCAGCGGCTCCTGCAGTGGCACCACCAGGCGACCGAACCGGGCGACGATGCCCGCAGCGACCTGTGGTTCTACTACCACCTGGGCCGGCGGATCCGGGAGAAGCTGGCCGGGTCCACCGACGACGCCGATCGCCCCCTCCTCGACCTCACCTGGGACTATCCGACCACCGGACCCCAGGAGGAGCCCGATGCCGAGGCGGTGCTGGCGGAGATCAACGGGTGGGACGGGGCCGGTCGACCCCTGTCCTCCTACACCCAGCTGGCCGACGACGGCTCCACCCGGTGTGGCTGCTGGATCTACTGCGGGTGCTATGCCGACGGGGTCAACCAGACCGCCCGCCGTCGACCCGGGAGCGAGCAGTCCTGGGTCGCCCCCGAGTGGGGCTGGGCCTGGCCGGCCAACCGGCGCATCCTCTACAACCGGGCCTCCGCCGACCCGGACGGGCGGCCCTGGAGCGAGCGCAAGGCCTACGTGTGGTGGGACCCCGAGACCCAGCAGTGGACCGGCCACGACGTCCCGGACTTCGAGGCCGGCAAGCCTCCCCACTACCAGCCGCCGCCGGGAGCGGCCTGCGAGGACGCCATCGGGGGGACCGAGCCCTTCATCATGCAGACCGACGGACGGGGGTGGCTCTATGTCCCCACCGGTCTGGTCGACGGACCGTTGCCCGCCCACTACGAGCCCGAGGAGTCCCCGGTCGACAACGCCCTCTACCCCTACCAGCGCAACCCCGCCCGGCAGGTGTACCCCCACCGTCACAACCGGTTCGCTCCGAGCGGCTCCGGTCCGGGAACACAGGTCTTCCCCTACGTGTTCACCACCTACCGCCTCACCGAGCACCACACCGCCGGAGGCATGAGCAGGTGGCTGCCCTATCTGGCCGAGCTCCAGCCGGAGATGTTCTGCGAGGTCTCACCAGAGCTGGCCGCTGAGCGGGGTCTCACCGACCGGGGATGGGCGACGATCGTCACCGCGCGGACCGCCATCGAGGCCCGGGTGCTGGTCACCGCTCGCCTCCGCCCCCTGCGGGTGGGCGGGCACACGGTGCACCAGGTGGGCCTCCCCTACCATTGGGGCCCCAACGGGCAGGTCACCGGCGATGCGGCCAACGAGCTGGTCCCACTGGCGCTGGATCCCAACGTGCACATCCAGGAGGCCAAGGCCGCCACCTGTGACGTCCTCCCCGGTCGCCGTCCCCGCGGCCCGGCCCTGCTGGCGATGGTCGAGCGCTACCGGCGCCGGGCCGGCATCACCGAGACGGCGGGCCGCTCGTAGGGTCGACACCTCCTCCGCCGGGCGGTGCGGCCGGGTAGTCGTGTCGGGCGGCGGCACCGGCGGGGACCGGCTCGCGCCATGGCGCGCGAGCAGCTGGAGCGCCCACGGTGGGGCGGTCGGCGCCCAGGACCCGCCGGCCGGAGCCAGGGGGAGCGTCGTTGCCCCTCCTCGGGAACGGGCCGGGGACGGCCGACCCGTGGCGGCCACCTACCCCCCGGAGGTCGGAGGCCGCGCTGCACCACCCGGTGCCCCACCCCCGGGGGACGAGACGGTGGTGGACGTCGAGGTGGTGGTGGTCGTGGTGACGGTGGTGGTCGAGGTGGGCGGCGGAGGCGGGCCAGCCGGGACGGTGGTCGTGGTCGCCGGGGTCGGGGAGGACGGCGCCGTCTGTCCCCCGAAGAGCCCCCCCACCGAGGTGGACCCGGGCGCGGTCCGCGATGCTCCGACCAGCGTTGCGAGGGGGGCCCGGGCGCCGGCCTCGATGGCGGTGACGACCCCGAGGGTCACCAAGAACACCAGCACCACCGAGCCCGCCGCCACCAGCCAGGGGCGGCGCCGGCGCTCAGAGCCCTTGGGAGTGCTCGACCGGGCCAGGTGGCGCCCCCCGGTGCTCCGCCCGGCACCCGCCGCGGTGGCAGGTCCGGGGGGACGCAGCTTGGCCAGGGCGTCCATGCCCGACGCCGGCTCCTGGCCCTTGTGCTGTCCCGTGTTCCCCGCCGCCCGGTGCTGTCGGGTCCGCCGGGCCGCCTCCCGTGTCGAGTGGTACGAGCTCAGATAGACCGCGCTACCCAAGGTGGTTATCAGGCTGGCGAGTGCCGTGCCCACCAGGGTCCCGGCAACCCCGAAGAACGAGGCAATGACGGCGGCGGTCACCGAGGCCAGGACGCTGGCAGCCAGCTGGGGCAAGCTGATCTTCATGGCTGGAGGCGGGAACTCCGCGGTATGGCAAAGGTCGCGGCGGCCCCGGGACGCAACGGGGCTCCAGAATTTCAGGGTACCTGACCCACCACGCCGACGGCGGTCGCCCGCCGTTGGTGGAGCCGCCCCACTACCATCGGGCCGGCCGACGGGGCCCGCCGATGGTCGCTTCGGAGCACCGGCGGAAGACGGACGGACACAGACGGACACAGAGGAGCCAGGAATGACCGTCACCGACGAGCTAGTGGCCAACGCCCAGCGGTATGCGGCGTCCTTCGACAAGGGGGACCTTCCCATGGCCCCCGCCCACCGGGCGGCCATCGTGTGCTGCATGGATGCCCGGGTAAACCCCTACGGCATCTTCGGGCTCACCGAGGGGGACGCCCACGTCATCCGGAATGCCGGCGGGGCGGTCACCGACGACACCGTGCGGTCCCTGGCCATCTCCCAGCGCCTGCTCGGCACCGAGGAGGTGCTGGTCGTCCACCACGCCGACTGCGGCATGCGGAGCTTCAGCGGGGAGGACTTCCACCACCAGATCTTCCAGGACACCGGGGTCCGCCCGCCCTGGGCGGTCGAGACGTTCTCCGACTCGGCCGAGGACGTGCGCCAGTCCATCGCCCGTATCCGAGCCAACCCGTTCCTACCCCGGAAGGACTCGGTGCGCGGCTTCGTCTACAACGACCACACCGGCCAACTCCAGGAAGTCGCCAGCTGAGCCCGGATCGCCCTTCCCGGTGCGGCCCGCGGTCGCCCGGGCCCGGGTCGGGCGGGGGCGCCGCCGCGCCCACCCGGTGCACCGGGCCGGCAGGGGTCGACCGTCGGCCACGACCCGACCAGCGATCCTCGCCGATTCTGCGGGCCGCCCAGCAGGTGCCGATGCCCACCCCCGGGCGGGGACCGGGACCGCCCGGGGGTGGGCGACAAGGGCCGGCGGCGTCGTGACCCGGCCAGCCTCCCGGGGGCCGATGGCCATGGCGCCACCAGGTCCCCGGTGGAGCGGTAGCCACAGGGCCGACAGGACCATGGTGCTGGCCAGCGTCGGGCCTCCTCCCCGGCCCTGAGCGGCCGGCCGGACGACCGGGGCGCCGTTCGGCCCGCCGACGCCCGGGACCGACGATGACGAAGTCCATCCCGGCGACGCTGCCCGGGTCCGGATCGCGGTCCTCGACGGGGGCCCCGGCCGCCAGTCCCGCTACCTCCACCCGACCCCGGCCGGGGGGCTGCCGAGCTGCTCTGGACGGGGGGGTGGGTGGCCCACGGTCAGCGGCGGGACACCCCTCGGGTCTGGAGGCGGCTGGCCCCGGGGTGGACGACGACCGCGCCGGAACGTGAGCCCACACGGGGAAAGGCGTTCGCGTGCCTGGGACCCGACGGTCTCTCCCGGGGGCGGTGCGCGCCACCCCGTCCCGGCACCGGGGCTTGTGTCGCAACGCGCCATCCCCGGCGGGGCCGCGGCCAGCTCACCAGGTTCCTCGGAACACCTGGGCCGTCCGACCGACGGAAGCCCCCTGGCCTCGGTGGCGGTGCCCCTCGGCCCGGGCGGCCCACAGGTCCCCGGCCAACAGCCAGGAGCCCGGGGCGGGTCGGGCCCTGGACCCTGGCCGCCCGAAGCGCTTCCCGGGCGACACAGAAGGTGGGCGTTGCCGGGCCTGGCGCGTTGCGATGGGGACATGTCAGGAGACTCCGCCCGAGGCCTATCCCCGTCCGCAGGAGGAAAGTCCCACAAATCGTCCGGAAGGCGCCACTCCAAGTGACTCACACCACGGCCACGCCCGCCGAGGTGACCCCCTGCCGTCCGAACCGATCCCCACCGTGGCTCCTCAATTACCCGACACAGGTCTCGGGTCGATCCCGGCGGCGACCGATGATGGCACCGGGCCATCGGCCCCCCGGTCGCCACGCCGGCCCGGGGGCGTCCCTCACCCGGTTGTCCGTCCCGACCCGGGCCGACCATTCCCCGTTCGGCCAGCCCCGGCCACGAGCCCGACCCCACCTGGATCGGCGCGGGGCGTCGCACCCACGCCGCGCCGAACGGGTC
>DASQQH010000145.1:0-2405 GCA_035643555.1 Acidimicrobiales bacterium
CGGTCGCCCGCCAGGTAGGCGCCCGACCTGGCCAGGTCCACGAACCGGCGCACCTCGTCCAGGAGGCCGTCGGGATCGACGGGTTCGGACTCGGTCCGCCGTGGCCGCGGGCTTCCTCCGTCGAGCTCGCCCTCGATGCGCTGGCGCACCGCCGCCGGCCCCCGCCAGTAGAGCTGCCAGAGGATCTTCCGGAGGCGCTCCTCGTCGAGGGCGGACACCTTGGCGTGGAACTGCTGGCGATCCATCCGCTCCATGGCCGGTCGATCCTGGCACACCCCACCCGGTCGGCTGTGGCGGCCCGGCGCCCCGGCGGCCCCCGGGTCCCGGTGGCAGGACCAGCGTGGGCGGAGCGAGGCCCCCGAGCCCACCGAGGCCGTCGCCCAGGCTAGGCGCCCGGGGCGGGGCCAGCGGCCCTTCGGCGCGCCCGGGACGCCGGGGTCCCCGCCGGCCAGCCCGAGGGCGCGGTGTGCCAGGGGGCACCGGGGGCTGTCTAGGGTGTGGGCCGTGGCGAGACGAGACCGGCACCGCCGGGGCGGGCGGGTGACGCCCAAGGGGCCCCGCCCCAACGACCGGGCCCCGGCGCCCAGCCGGGGCGAGGACGACGAGCCCGACCTGCTCGCCACGGTCCGGGACACCCTGGCGACCGGGGAGCCCCTGGACCTGCTGGTCGAGGTGTCCACCCTGGTCGCGGCCGTGGACCCCCGCAGCCGGTCCCCGGTCAGGGAGGCCTCCCCCGAGGTCCCCTCCCTCGCCGACCTCGTGGGGTCCTTCGCCGGGGTGGACCGGGTGGAGACGACGGCGCTGCTCGCCGGCGTCGCCGTGCTCGCCCCCGACGAGGCCCTCCGGGGCCGGGCCCGGCGCCAGGTCGCCGACCGGGCCCACCAGCTGCCGGACTGGCTCCTCCGCCTGGGCCGGGCCCAGCCGGGGCGGACCATGGCGGCGACCCATGTGCTCGGCGACGGCGAGACCATCATGGTCGAGGTCACCCTGCCGGGCACGGGGGACTTGGCGGCCCGGACCGTGTCGGCGGTGGTCTACGTGGACCACAACCTGGGGACCGTGGCCAAGGACGCCGTCGTCGTCCCCGGCCTCCTCGACGAGCTGGTGGCCACGATGCAAGCCCACGACGACGCCCCCGGGGACACGACGTGGGCGGACCTGGACCCCGCCGCCGCCCGGGCCCGGCTCACCGAGGCCATCGACACGGGGGCGCTGGTGGTCCCCCCCCTGGAGAGCGAGACGTGGCCGGCGTCCCGGCCACTGGTCGAGTGGGCGGCCCGGCTGCTGCCCGAGGGCGGCGCCGGCTACCGCCGCCCGGACGGGGACGACCCCGCCCAGGCCGGCCTCACCGAGGCGTTCCTCGCCTCGCCCCAGGCCAGCCACCTCGGCGACCCCGACCACCGGGAGCTGGCCGAGTCGATGCTCTGGTTCGCCACCGACCACGGCCCCGGCGACCCGCTGCGCTGGAGCCCCACCGCCGTCGAGATCCTGCTCACCGACTGGCTCCCCCGGAAGATCGCCGGCGAGGAGGCCTTCCTGGCCAAGGCGCCGGAGGTCCTGCGGGCCCTCATCTCCTACGCCCACGCCGAGCGGGGCGTCCGCGCCGAGCTCACCGCCGAGACCCTCCAGGCGGTGGACCAGGTCGAGCCCGACTACCAGGAGGCCATCCGGAGCCCCCGCCCCCAGGGCCCCACCGCCCTCCTGGCGGCGATGGGGGCCCTCGATCCCGAGGGGACCGGGGGCCTGGGTGCGGGGTTGGAGGGCCTCGTCGAGCCGGGCCAGGTGGTCCTCGAGGTCCTGCGGGGCGCGGTCGGGGGCGAGGAGGCCCTCGGGGCCCTGGACGACCGGGCCCTCCCCGACGAGGCCTTCGCCTGGGAGGGCGTCGACCCCGACATCGCCCCCGCGGTGTCCGAGGTGCTCGCCGCCTGCGACCGGTGCTGCGACGAGGCCCTCGATGTCGAGTACCGCACCGCCTGCCGGCGGTTCCTGGCCCGGGCGGCCCGGGGGGACCCGGCGGCGTTCCACCGGCGCGGCCACACCGACACCGCGGCGGCCGTCTGCTGGACCGTGGGCAAGGCAAACGACCTCTTCACCCCGGAGGGGGACGCCATGGCGGTCTCGGACCTCCTCGGCCATTTCGGGGTGTCCCAGGCGAGTGTCGCCCAGCGGGCCACGACGCTGCTGCGCGCCGCCGGGGTCCCCGGCCAGGGCTCCTCCTCCCCGGACGACCTCGCCCTCGGCGACCCGGGGCTGCTGGTGGCCGGCCAGCGCCGCCGGTTCGTTGCGCTCCGGGACCGCTACGGCGAGGGCTGACCCCGCACCTGCCGACCGAGGCCCCGGCGCGCCGACCGACAGCTCATCGGCCCACCCGGGCCAGTCCCACCAGGTGACCCCTGACCTACCCC
>DASQQH010000146.1:0-2403 GCA_035643555.1 Acidimicrobiales bacterium
GGCCGGCCCGCCCGGCACCGCCAGGGCTACGAGGTCGGGCACCCGGCTAGCCTAACCAGGGTGGGAGGGCACGCTCTGGGAGTGGTTGCCGCCGGGCCGGTGGGGCCGGATCGGCCGGTCACCGGGTCTGAGGACCCGGGCTGACCGGGCCGCCGTTCGTCTTGTCCGCCGCGGTCCCCTCCCGCCCCGCCCATCCCTTCCTGGCCGGCGCCCGCCCCCGGACCCTTCCCGCCTCGGTGGTGCCGGTGCTGGTGGGCACGGCGGTGGCCGGGGCGGGTGGCCCTGTGGTGTGGTGGCGGGGGGCGGCCGCCCTGGTGGTCGCCCTGGCCATCCAGGTGGGCACCAACTACGCCAACGACTACTCCGACGGGGTCCGAGGTGCCGACCAGGGCCGGGTCGGGCCCACCAGGCTGGTGGCCGGCGGCCTGGCCTCCCCCCGACAGGTCAAGGTAGCGGCCCTGGCCGCCTTCGCCGTGGCCGGTGGGGCAGGCCTCGCCCTGGCCGTGGCCGTCAACCTGTGGCTGCTGGCGGTCGGCGCGGCGTGCCTGGTCGCCGGCTGGCTCTATACGGGGGGCCCGCGCCCCTACGGCTACGCCGGGTGGGGCGAGGCGTTCGTGTTCTTGTTCTTCGGGCCGGTGGCCACCGTCGGCAGCGCCTACGTCCAGCTCGGCCGGGTGGGCGGGCCGGCCCTGCTGGCCTCGGTGCCGGTGGGCCTGGTCATCTGCGCGGTCCTGGTGGTCAACAACCTGCGAGATGTCGAGGGCGACGCCGCCGCCGGGAAGGTCACCCTGGCCGTCCGCCTGGGCCCGGCCCGGACCCGGGTGCTCTACGCCGGGTGCGCCCTGGCGCCGTTCGCGGCGGTGGCGGGCCTGGCGTGGGCGTACCGCCCCTGGGCCCTCCTGGCCCTCCTGGCCCTGCCCCTGGCCGTGGTGCCCACCCGGCGGGTGCTGGCCGGCGCCGAGGGGTCGGCCCTGGTGGGGGTGCTGGGCGCGACGGGACGGCTGGTGCTGGTCCTGGGGATCCTCCTGGCCCTGGGGATCGCGGCGTGAGCGCCGGGGACCCCGATGGCCACCGTCACGCCGCCCGGTCGCAAGCCTCCAGGAAGCGGGCGACCAGTGCCACGACACTGGCGGGTCGTTCCAGGTGGGCGGCGTGACCGGCCCCCTCCACCAGGGCCAGCTGGGCGGCGGGCCCGATGGCGGCCGCAAGGGCCCGCCCCAGGGCGGCGAATTTCGTGTCGAGGGCCCCGGCCAGGACCAGGGTGGGGACCGGGAGGCCGGCGAGGGGGTCCCACAGCGGCGCCTGGGTGCCCGTGCCGGCCAGGCGGAGGCTGGCGGCCAGCCCGGCGCAGGAATTGCGGCGGCGGTCGTCGAGGCCGGCCGCCGCCGGATCGAGGGTGGCGAACAGAGGGCGGGCCAGCCAGTCGGCGAGGAAGGCGTCCAGGCGCCGCCGTGCCTCGGGGCTGGCCTCGTCCACCGGGGGCCGGTCGAGGGTGGCGGCAAGGTCCTCGTCGGCTCGCCGGCGTGCCGCCCGCTCGGTCGGGTCCGCGATGCCGGCGGTGGCGCCGATGAGCACCAGGGCCTCGGTGAGATCAGGACGGGCCAGGGCCAGGTGCAGGCACAGCCGGGCCCCCATCGAATAGCCCACGTAGGTGGCCCGTCCCCCCGCCGCCGCCAGGAGCTGCGCCCCCTGGGGCAGGTCGGCCCGCACCCCGGACGCCGCGCCGTGGCCGGGGGCGTCCACCATCGCCACCTCGTGCCCCGCGTCGGCCAGGGCGGTGGCGACGGGCCACCAGGATCGGCCCGTCTGGGTGAAGCCATGGACCAGGACCAGCCGCCGCCCCCGGCGATCGGCGGCGGGGGCAAGGACCTCGGTGGGCAACCCGGGGTGGCGACCGGGCGGGGGGCCGGGGGGCATCGGTGGTGAGGGTACCCGCCGACGTCCAGGCCACCTTCGCCGCCACCCTGGTGGACGAGTGGGTGCGGTGCGGGGTGGCCCACGCCGTCCTGGCACCGGGGTCCCGGTCCACGCCCCTGGCGCTCGCCCTGGGGGCGGCGGCCCAGGCGGGGCGGCTGGTCCTCCACGTGCGGGTCGATGAGCGCTCGGCGGGGTTCCTGGCCGTGGGCCTGGGGCTGGCGACCAGCGGGCCGGCCGTGGTGGTGACCACCAGCGGGACAGCGGCGGTGGAGCTCCATCCGGCGGTGGTGGAGGCCCACCACTCCCGGGTGCCCCTCATTGCCTGCACCGCCGACCGCCCCGACGAGCTCCACCACGTGGGCGCACCCCAGACCGTGGAGCAGGTCGGGCTCTACGGGGGGGCCGTGCGGTTCGCCGTCGCCCCGGGGGTGCCCGATCCGGCCACCGCCCCCATGTGGCGGTCCCTCGGCGCCCGACTGGTCGCCG
>DASQQH010000147.1:0-5066 GCA_035643555.1 Acidimicrobiales bacterium
AGGCGGCCGTACTCGGTGCTGGCGGAGTGGTCCTGGCTGCGCTGGTCCCAGATCTGGACCAGGACCAGGTTGGGGTACGCCCCGGCGGTGCCGTCCCAGGTGAAGAACACCTGGGCCAGCTCGTTGTAGGGCAGCTTCTCGTTGACCACCCGCCTGCCGTGCCGGTTGACGAAGACCATGGAGTCCCCGGCGACCGAGAACATCCCCACCAGGTCCGCCCGCCCCGAGCGCTCCAGGGGCACCGGGCACATCCAGGCGTAGTTCATGTTCCGGAGCTGGCCGCCCACGGCCGAGGAGATGCGCACGAAGTCCCCCTCGTTGGTGGTGGCCGCACAGCCCCGGTAGGCGGGGACCGAGAGGAAGTTGGCCCGCAGGTCGTCGTCGTGGGTGAACCCCCCGGTGGCGAAGATGACCGCCTTGCGGGCCCCGATCCGGTGGAGGGCCCCGTCGGGGGTGGTGGCCTCCACCCCCACCACCCGGCCCTGGTCGAGGACCACCCGCTGGACCCGGTGGCCGGTGCGCACCTCCACCCCGTCCCGGGCCGCGGCGGCGGCGAAGCTCCTGATGGCCTGCTCCCCCCCGTCGGCCATGGACTCCGAGGCGTCGGCCGGGCACAGGACCCGGCCGTAGGGGGCCTTGTTCTCGGGGAGCTCCGCCCAGTAGTCGGGGACGGCCTCACAGTGGCGGTACACCAGGGCCCCCCGGTCGTGGAGGGCCTGCGCGGCGGCGCTGGCGCTGTCGTAGATGGCCGACACCATCTGGTACTCCCAGTCGGTGAGGCCCAGGGTGGGGCTGTCCGGGTCGTAGCGGGTGGGCCGGGACAGCCGCGCCACGTAGCGCAGGTAGTCGGGCTTGGCGTCCTCCCGGCCGAGGGCCCGCATGGCCTCGTTGTTGGGCACCCAGTACCAGAAGGCGGCCTTCTTGGCCGTGCCCCCCACCTCGGGCGCCTTCTCCAGGACCAGGACCTCCTCCCCCTGCCACCTGGCGAACAGGGCGGCGGGGAACCCCCCGCCGCCTGCGCCCACCACCACCACGTCCGCCTCGGCCTCGAAGGCCCCGTTCACGCCCACCGGCATGGCCGAGCCCCGCGGGGCGACCTGGGCTGCCTGGTTCATCGCTGCTCCCTTCCCGGCGTTGCCACCGGCCGGCCTCCGGCCGGCCCGATCGGACCAGGGCGGCCGGCACCGACCGGCCCCCCACTGCTCCCCCAGCCCCCCTCCCGGGGTGGCGACCCCCCTGGTTGTCGACCCATCTCCTCCTCCGAGCCCTCCCCGGTCTCAGCGGCCCCCCCGACGCCGCCTCACGGCTCCTCCCTGGCCAGGACCCCCGCCAGCACCCGGCGCAGGGCCCCGGCCGGGTCGGGCACGAGCCCGGGCGAGCGCCAGGCGACGTGGGCGTCGGGGCGGACCAGCACGCAGCCGTCCTCGCCCACCTCCCGGGCCCGGGCCCAGTCCTCGTAGACGTCGATGTGGGTGCGGCCCGGCCCGATGACGTGCGCCGCGATCTCGAGGCCCAGCTTCTCCGACACCCGGGCCGCGGCATCGGCCCACGCCTCGCCCGAGATCCCGGTGAGCAGGCAGAACCGGCCCTTGCCGGCCAGGTCGTGGGTGCTCACCTTGTGGCCGTCCCGGGCCAGCCAGACGTGGGGCAGCCGGGCGCCCGGCCAGGTGGTGGGGTGGTAGTAGAGCTCGGGGTCCCGCTCGTAGGGGGGCTAAGGGGTCCCGTCGCCCGCCACGGCCTCCGACACCCCCGCCGCGTAGCGCTGGCCGAGCTCCACCCCGTGGGCGTTGAACTCGTAGTCCTTGAGCTCGAGGGCGGCCCGCAGCTTCGCCCGGACCTCGGCGGCCTCGGGGGTGTTCTCGGTGCGCGCCGCGATCCGGGCCCGGAGGACCTCGGGGTCGGAGGTGTCCTCCAGGCCGAGCGCCTCGAAGATGGCCCCGAACTCCTCGATGCTCTTGTTGGCCCGCAGCACGATCTGGCGGCCCACCGGGGCCCGCTCGGCGTCGTAGGAGGAGAGCAGGCCCTCCCCCGCCCGCCCGGACAGCACGTAGGCCAGCTTCCAGGCCAGGTTGTAGGCGTCCTGGATGGAGGTGTTGGAGCCCAGCCCGTTGGAGGGGGGGTGGCGGTGGCAGGCGTCGCCCATGCAGAACACCCGCCCCGCCCGGTAGCGGGTGGCGTACATCTTGTTGTTGCCCCACAGGGAGGTGGAGCGGATGGTGACCGGGATCGTGTCGTCGCCCACCAGCTGGTGGACGATCCGCACGGCCTCCTCCTCGTCCACGTCCGGCGGGGGCTGGGCGATGTCGTAGCCCCACACGGTGAGCCACTCGTTCCAGGGCCGGACCATGCGCACCAGGCCCAGGCCGATGCCCCCGATGTCGGCGCCGGGCTGGAGGATCCAGTAGAGGACGCTCGGGCGGTGCTCGACGTAGCGGGACAGGTCGGCGTGGAAGACGATGTTCATGGACCCGGCGACGTCCATCTGGCCCTCGAAGGGCAGGCCGACGTCGGCGGCCACCGCCGAGCGCCCCCCGTCGGCACCGATCACGTACCGGGCCCGGATCCGGTAGTGGTTGTCCCGCACCCGGTCCCGGACCGAGACGGTGACCCCGTCCTCGTCCTGGGTGAGGCCCAGGTACTCGGTGTCGAAGCGGATCCGGCTGCCCCGGGAGGCGGCGTGGCCGACGATGATCGGCTCGAGCAGGGTCTGGGGGATGTCGCAGTTGGGCGAGGGGCTGGCCAGCTTGAAGTCGGCCTCCCGGGCGGGGTGGGTCTCCCAGGTCCGCACCCGGCCGATCTCGTCGCCCGCCAGGGAGGTGCAGAACACCGTGTCGCCCATCAGGGCGTGCTCGGTCCCCTGGGCCAGCACGTCGGCCTCCACGCCCAGGTCCCGGAAGATCTCGACGGTGCGCTGGTTGGTGATGTGGGCCCGGGGGGTGTTGGCCGTCCACCGGTACTTGGTGATCACCAGGTGGTCCACCCCGTAGGTGGCGAGCGCCAGGGCCGAGGCGCCGCCCGCCGGCCCGCTGCCGATGACCAGGACGTCGGTGGTGACCTCGGCCCCGCCCCCGCCGGGGAGGTCCCCGCCCGGGGCGCTCACCTGGCCTCCTCCGGGGCCAGCACCAGGTCGAAGGCCACCCGGCTCCAGGGCCCCTCGAGGACGCTCCCGTCGGGGCCCCCGCCCGGGGCCTGGTCGACGAAGGGGACCACCAGGGCGTCCTTGACCCCGAAGACGGCGTCGGCGTCCAGGTAGGGGTCGCCCGCCACGAAGATGTGGGTGATGAGGGTCCGGTGTCCCGGGGCCTCGACCTTGAAATGCAGGTGGGCGGGGCGCATGGGGCTGCGCCCGGCGGCGGCCAGCAGCTCGCCCACCGGGCCGTCGTCGGGGATGGGGTAGGCCGCGGGGCGCACCGCCCAGAACCGGTACTCCCCGCCCGGCCCGCTGCGCAGCCACCCCCGCCCGGCGCTGGCGTCGGGGCCGTACTGGACGTCGTAGAAGCCGGCCTCGTCGGCCTGCCACACCTCGATGCGGGCGCCCGGGACCGGGGCGCCCGTCGTGGACCGGACCGTGCCCTCGACCCAGCAGGGCCGCCCCGGCGCCCCCCGGGCCACGTCCCCGCCCAGGGGGACCTCGGGCGCCCCCTCGACGAAGAAGGGCCCGAACACCGTGGCCTCGGTGGCCCCGGGGCAGGCCGGGGCGTTGATGCCCACGGTCAGCATGGAGAGCCCCAGCACGTCCGAGAGCAGGATGAACTCCTGGCGGCGGTCGTCGGTGATGTGGCCCACCCGGGTGAGGAAGGAGATGGCCTGCTCCCACTCCCCCTGGGTGAGGCGGACCTCCCGGGCGAAGGCGTGCAGGTGGCGCACCAGGGCCTGGAGCACCTCCCGGTAGCGGGGGGACGCCGCCCCCTCGAAGCTGGCCACCACCTCGTCGGTGACCGCCTGCTCCCGGACCGCCCGGGCGTCCCCGTTGCCCATCCGGGTCTCCCGGCTCATCGCCTGGCCCCCGCGGCCACGGCCTCCCCGGCCCATGCCGCCCGGAGGAGGCCCTCGAGGTCGCCCGCCTCGACGGGCCTCGGGTTGTCCGGGGGCACCACCGGGGCGACCAACCCGGCCGCCTCGGGGAGGGCGTCCTCGGGGAGGCCCACCTCCCCCAGGCCCCGGGGGATGCCCAGGCGGCCCGCCAGGTCGGAAAGCCCCCGGGCGGGGTCGTCGGCACCCAGGGCCCGGGCGATGCGCCCGGCGGCCTCCGGGACGGCCGGGGCGTTGAAGGCCACCACGTGGGGCAACACGATGGCGTGGGTCTCGGCGTGGGGGAGGTCCCAGGCGCCGCCCAGGACGTGGCAGATCTTGTGGTGCAGCCCCGAGCCGGTGGTGGCGAAGGCCACCCCGGCCAGGTAGGCGCCGTAGAGGGCGTCCGAGCGGGCCGCCCGGTCGGCGCCGTCCGCCACCACCCCGGGCAGGCCCCGGGCCAGGGCGGCGATGCCCTCCTCGGCGAACAGGGCGCTCACCGGGTTGTGCCGGGGGGCCCAGAAGGCCTCCACGCAGTGGGCCATGGCGTTGAGGCCACTCGCCCCCGACAGCCCGGGCGGGAGGGAGCGTGTCAGGTCGGGGTCGTAGACCACCACCGCCGGGAGCACCGCCCGGTCGGTGCCGGTGGTCTTGCGCCCGGCCTCGGTGAGCCCCCACACCGGGGTGACCTCCGAGCCGGCGTAGGTGGTGGGGACGGCCACGATGGGCAGGCCCGTGGTGAGGGCCACCGCCTTGGCCGTGCCGGTGGTGGACCCCCCGCCCACCGAGAGGAGGGCGTCCGCGCCGAGGTCCCCCGCCCGGGCCCGGGCCGCCTCGGCCACCGGCACCGGCACGTGGGGGGAAACGTCGGCGAAGAACCCCGCCACCCGGTCCCCGAGGGGGCCCACCAGCTCCCGGGCCAGGGCCTCCTCGGCGGCCGCGGCCACCACCAGGACCCGGCGGGCGCCCAGGGCCTCCACCTCGCCGGCCAGGCGGGCGCGGGCCGCGCCGGCCCCGAACACCACCCGTGCGGGGAGTGCCTCGTAGTCGAAGTC
>DASQQH010000148.1:0-3064 GCA_035643555.1 Acidimicrobiales bacterium
CGAGCCAGCCTGACCCGCCGGGTGAACCGGCGGATGCAGGACGCCGGCGCCTCGGACTATGCGACCTATCGGGAGCTCCTCGAGGCCCAGCCCGACGAGTTCATCGCCCTTTTCAACACGATCCTCATCAACGTCACGGAGTTCCTCCGGGATCCGGAGGCCTGGCGGCACCTGACCCTGCGGGTGCTCCCCCACCTCATCGCCAGCAAGGGGGAGGAGGACGCGATCCGGGTGTGGTCGGCCGGGTGCGCCTCGGGGGAGGAGGCCTACACCCTGGCGGTGCTGCTCTGCGACGCGGTGGGGGAGGAGCGGTTCAAGGAGCGGGTGAAGATCTACGGCACCGACGCCGACAACGAGGCGCTCACCGAGGCCCGCCACGCCCGCTATGCCAGCCGGGCGGTTCGGGAGGCGTTCACCGACGAGCAGGTCGAACGGTACTGGACGGCCGAGGACGACAGCCTGATCTTCCGCTCCGACCTGCGGCGGTCGGTCATCTTCGGCCGCCACGACCTGGTGCGGGACCCGCCGATCTCCCGGGTCGACCTGCTCGTGTGCCGCAACACGCTCATGTACTTCAACCTGGAGATCCAGCGCAAGATCCTCGCTGATTTCCACTTCGCCCTCAACGAGGGGGGCTACCTGTTCCTCGGGAAGTCCGAGGCCCTGGTGACCCGCACCCCCCTGTTCCGCCCGGAGGACGTCCACCACCACGTCTTCGTCAAGGCCGGCAATTCCCACGGCGCCCGCCCGCCGATCCAGGTCCCCCCGGGGCTGGCCAGGGAGGCCCGCCCCAAGGCCTCGCCGACCCTCACCGAGGTGGCCTTCGACGCCATCCCCCTCGCCCAGCTGGTGGTGGACCCCGACGGCGCGCTGGTGATGGCCAACCGCCACGCCCGGAGCCTGTTCGGCCTCGGGCTCAACCACATCGGTCGCCCCTTCCGGGATCTGCAGGTCTCCTATCGCCCCGCGGAGCTGCGCTCGGCCATCGAGGCCGTCATGGCCGAGCGGCGGCCCCAGAACCTCTCGGAGGTCGAGCTGGAGCTGCCCGGGGGGGGCAGCGAGTACCTCGACATCCAACTCGTCCCCCTGCTCACCGACCACGAGATCAGCGGTGTCTCACTGACCTTCGCCCAGGTGGGCCGGTACAAGGTGCTGCGGGAGGAGCTGGAGCAGTCCCAGCGGGAGCTGGAGACCGCCTACGAGGAGCTCCAGTCCACGGTGGAGGAGCTGGAGACCACCAACGAGGAGCTCCAGTCCACCAACGAGGAGCTCGAGACCACCAACGAGGAGCTCCACTCCACCAACGAGGAGCTGGAGACCATGAACGAGGAGCTCCAGTCCACCAACGAGGAGCTCGAGACCATCAACACCGCCCTGCGGGAGCGCACGATCGAACTGGACGAGCTGAGCTCGTTCCTCCAGGCCATCCTGAGCAGCCTGCGCTCGGGGGTGGTGGTCCTCGGCCAGGACATGAACGTGCGGGTCTGGAACCGCCAGGCCGAGGATCTGTGGGGGCTCCGGGCGTCAGAGGTGCAGGGCCAGCACTTCCTGAGCCTGGACATCGGCCTGCCGGTGAACGAGCTGCGGGAGCCCATCCGGGCCTGCCTCGCGGGGCTGTCCTCGGGTGAGCGGTCCGAGCTCGGCGCGGTCAACCGCCGGGGCCGGGAGATCACCTGCCAGGTGGCCGTGCTGCCCCTGAACGGCAGTGACCGGCAGGTGGAGGGCACCATCCTGTTGATGGACGTCCTCGAGCGCTCCGGAGACCACTGACCGCTCCGGGCCACCACGGCCCGTCCCCGGCGGGCCGGTGCCCGGGCGTGGCGGCCTAAAACGCCCGGACCCCCGCGTCCCCCCTGCGGTGCTGCGCCCCCCTGCCACCGGGCGCGGCCCGTGTCGAGGTGTGATGACATGAAATAGCATGAGGGGGTGGAGAGGTGGTGGTGGGACAGGTGGTGGGACGGACGTAGCCGGCGGGAGGCCGGTGGCCAGCGGGACGGTGGCCACCGGTGAGGATCGCCAAGCTGGGCGCCGGCAGCGAGGCCTACTACCTGCACAACGTGGCGGCGGGGGCCGAGGACCATCGCCGGGGCGGGATGGAGCCCGACGGCGCCTGGCTGGGGCGGGGGGCGGCCTCCCTCGGTCTCCAGGGCCCGGTGGCGGCCGCCCCCCTTACCGCCGTGTTGGGCGGCAGCCATCCCGGCACCGGTGCCCCCCTCCGTCCCGCCCGCTCCCGGGTCCGGGTCGTCGGGTTCGACCTCACGGTCGCGGCGCCCAAGTCGGTATCGGTCCTGGAGGGCCTCGGCGATCCAGTCCTGGGAGCGACGGTGCGGGCAGCCCACGAGGCCGCGGTGGCCGGCGCGCTCGGGTACGTGGACCGGGAGGCGAGCTGGGCCCGTCGGCACCAGGGGGGAAGGGTCCGCCAGGTCCCGGTGCGGGGCCTCGTCGTGGCGGCCTTCGTCCACCGCACGAGCCGGGCGTCGGATCCCCATCTGCACAGCCACGTCCTCGTGGCCAACCTGGGCGAGGCCGACGACGACACCTGGAGCGCCCTGGATGCCCGGGGCCTGTACGCCCACGCCCGCACCGCCGGCTACCTGTACCAGGCGGGCCTCCGCCACGAGCTGGGCCAGCGCCTCGGCGCCCGCTTCGGGCCCGTGGTCAACGGCGTCGCACAGCTGGCCGGGGTCGATCCCCGGGTGACGAGCCACCTGTCCCGACGGCGGGCCGAGGTCGAGAAGCGGCTGGCGGCGTGGGGAACGGCCACGCCGGCGGCGGCCCAGGCGGCCGCCCTCGCCACCCGTGGGGCGAAGCCCCCGGCACGCCCCGAGGCCGAACTCCGGGCAGGGTGGCGGGACCAGGTGCGCGCGCTGGGCGCGGACCCCGAGGTCCTGCGCCCTCCGGCCTCCCCGGTGCCCGGGCCCGTCCCGGGGACCGACGAGGTGGCCTCGGTGGTGGTGGGTCGGGGCGGTCCCCTGGCGGCCCGGGCGACCTTCGGCCGGCGGGAGCTGGTCCGGGCGGTTGCCGCCGCCCTCCCGGCGGGCGCGCCCCCGACCGCTGTGGAGGG
>DASQQH010000149.1:0-11588 GCA_035643555.1 Acidimicrobiales bacterium
GGCGGTGGCGGGGATCCGGGCGGGTGAGGTCGAGGCGGGCCAGGTCCTCGTGGTGCGGGGGCTCGGCCCCAGGGGCAGCCCGGGGATGGGGATGGCGTCCCAGCCGGTGTTCGCCCTCGACGGCGCCGGGCTGGGCGGCGAGGTGGCCCTGGTGACCGACGGGCAGCTGTCGGGGCTGGTCAACACGGGCCTGGCGGTGGCCGAGGTGTCCCCCGAGGCGGCCGAGACGGGCCCGCTCGGGCTGGTGGAGGACGGCGATCGCATCTGTCTGGACCTCGACCGCCGCCGCCTCGACCTCGAGGTGGCCGACCAGGTGCTCCGGGGTCGCCGGCCACCGGGGCGCCCCGGCCAGGAGGAGGAGGTGGGCTGGCTGTCGGTGTACGGGCAGCGGGTGCGGCCACTCCGGGAGGGGGCCACGCTACGCATGGACCCCCCGCCCCCGCCCTGATCCCGCCCCGTCGGCCCCGGGCCGGCCCGACGGGGAGAACGCCGGCTTGTCAGCGCCGGGGAGAGGGCGTTGGATGAACCGGCGTGACACGTCCCGTCTCCCACCTGGCCAGCCTGGATCTCAACCTGCTCGTCGCCCTGCGCGAGCTGCTCCGGGAGCGGAACGTCACCCGGGCGGCCGAGCGCCTCGGGGTGACCCAGCCCGCGGCCAGCGCCGCCCTCGCCCGCCTCCGGCGGCATTTCGGTGACGACCTCCTGGTGCGGGCCGGGGGCCGGTATGTGCCCACCCCCCTCGCCTCCTCCCTCGTTGACCAGGTGGAGGCGGTGTGCGCCGCGGCGGAGCGCCTGCTTGCGACGGACAAGGGCTTCGACCCGGCGAGCTCCGGGCGGGAGTTCACCCTGTTGATGGCGGACTACACGGTGGCGATCATCGGCGAGCGCCTGTCCCGCCTGGTCCACCTGCAGGGACCGGGGGTGGCGCTGCACGTCAGGCTGGTGCGGGAGTCCCTGGCCACCGAGTACGGGGAGATGGTCCGCCTCATCGACGGCATGGTGGCCCCGCCCGCGTCGCCCTTCCGCCTGCCCGCCATCAGGTCGACAGAGCTGTTCTCGGACCGGTGGGTCCTCGTGGTCGCCGCCGACAACCCGGCAGGGGACCGCCTCGATCTCGACGACCTGGCCCGCCTTCCCTGGGTGGTCCCCTACCACCAGGGATCGGCGTACTCCCGGGCCCCGATCGCCCGCCAGCTCCGGCTCCTCGGCATGCAGCCCCGGATCGCGGTGCGGGTGGAGAGCTATCTGGCCGTGCCCTACTTCATCGTGGGCACGGACCGGATCGCCCTCATGCAGGAGCGCCTGGCGTCCAAGTTCGTCGACACCCTGGGCCTCGCCGTCCGGGAGTGCCCGGCCGAGCTCGAACCCCTGCGGGAAACGCTGTGGTGGCACGAGTGCTATGACGACGACCCCGGGCACGCCTGGCTGCGCCAGCTCCTCGCCGAGGCCGCCCATGGCCTCGACGAGGCGGGCGGCCTCCCCGGCGGTTCATAAGGCCGGTCTATAGGCGGTAGCGGGAGATTCTATTTCCCCACGAGAACCGCCCTCGGTAGCATCCTCATCGCCGAAATGTTGTCGGAACGGGCGTGTCCCGGTGGGTGTGCCCGGAATGACGCCGAGGGCCACCACGGGGGCCACGGGCGCTTTCCGGCCGTCTGGAAACGGCCCGGTTGCCGGCGTCGGTCGCCGCCCGATGGGGCAGGGCGGGCACCCGGCGGGGCGGGGCCCCGACGCCCGGTGCAGGGGATCCGGCACAGCATCCTGGTGGCCAAACTGTTGCAAAAATCGTTAACGATCCGGTAGGGTGAGCGTTCATGGAGATCGATCTCGATCCCCTCGGCGGAGGCGGGCAGGCCGGGTTCCCGCTGAGGACGCCGGTGGTGGCCCGGAGCGAACCGGGGTAAGCCAGCACCTCCCCTGGAAATCGGGCAGTGGGATGGCGGGATGGCGCTGGTCGTCCCGCCGGGGCGGGCGCCCGCCAACGGGGAGGCGGGATTCCATCTGAGGAGACGTAGGGGCGGCGATGACCGAGGCGAATGCCCTGAAGGCGGTGGGAATCTCCGTCAACTACGGGCAATTCAGGGCGGTCGAGTCGGCGTCGCTGCGCGTGGCCACCGGGGAGTTCGTCGCCCTCATCGGTCCCAACGGTCACGGCAAGTCGAGCCTGGTGGGGGCCATCGCCGGGATCACGCCGCGCCGGGGGGTCGTCGAGGCCTTCGGTGAGCCGGTGGCCCCCGGGAGCCCGCAGCGGGCGGTCCGGGCGGGCCTGGTGCTGGTGCCCGAGCGCCGGCACCTGTACCCGGGGCTCAGCGTGCGTGACAACGTGTTGCTGGGCGCCTACAGCCGCTCCCGCGCCCTGTGGGCCACGAGGGCCTGGCGGGAGGTGGCCGACGTGGTGGAGCTGTTCCCCGAGCTGCGCCCCCACCTGGCCCAGGCCGCCGGCACCCTTTCGGGCGGCCAGCAGCAGATGGTCGCCCTGGCCCGGGGATTGGCCGCCCGCCCCCGGGTGCTGCTTCTGGATGAGCCCTGCCTCGGCCTGGCGGAGTCGGTGAGCCGCCGGGTGTACGAGACCCTCACGTCCCTGAACCGGGCGGGCATGACCGTCCTGCTGGTCGAGGAGAACCCCATCCGGGCGCTCGAGATCTGCGGGCGGACGGTGCGGATGTACCAGGGGGTCGTCCGGGACGAGGACGCCGCCGCACCGGGGCACCGCCCGGGGACCCCCACCGCCGCCGCCTCCTCGGACCGGGGGTCGCGCCCGTGAGCACGTTCGGGAACCTCCTGGTCGCCGGCGTCGCCTCGGGGGCGATCTACGCGCTGTTCGCCGCGTGTGTCGCCGTGTGGTTCCGGGTGTGCAACGTGTTGAACCTGGCGGTGGGCGACTTCGCCATGCTCGGCGCGATCGGGACGGCCGAGCTGTGCCAGGCGTACGGGGTGGTCACGCCCGTGGCCATTCTCGGGGTCCTGGTCGCCACCGGCGTGGTCGCCTGGCTGTTCGACTGGCTCGTGCTCCACGTGGCGCTCGACGGACGACGGGGCCACTCGGGGATCGTCGCCATCCTCTTCTACACCTTCGCCCTGTCGTTCATCCTGGAGGGGGCGGCCAAGGTCGTGTTCGGGACCAACGCCCACGCCGCCCCGGCCCTGTGGCCGGGCGCGGCGCTCACCGTGGGCGGGCTCCACATCCAGCGGGCGGCGATCCTGATCATGGTCCTGGCGGTGGTGAGTGGGCTCCTCCTCGGCGGCTACCTGCGCCTCACGGTGGCGGGGAAGGCGGCCAGCGCCTGCGGGGAGAGCATGATCGGCTCGAGGATCGTGGGCATCGACGCCCAGCGCCTCCGGCGACGGATCTTCGTGATGACCGCCGTGCTCGCCGCCCTGTTCGGCATCGTCGAGTCGCCCATCACCGGCTTCGTCTACAACACCGGCCCCACCATCTCCCTGATCGGGGTGGTGGCCGCGGGGTTCGCCGGGTTCCGACGCCCGGGCCGGGCCGTGGTGATCGGCCTGGGCATCGGGGTGGTGGAGGCGCTGCTCGGTGGCTACGTCTCCACCCAGTACAGCGAGGTGATCCTCTACGGCCTGCTGGCCGGCGTGCTCATCCTGTGGCCCGAGGTGCTCGGCATGGAGGCGCTGACCCAATGAGGGCCGCGCCGGGGACACAGGAGCGCCCGGCCCCGGTCGGCGGGGCCGAGGGGGAGGGTCGGGCGGCCGCCGTGGGGTCGCTGGGCGGGATCGGGGGGTCGCTGGGCCGGGTCGATGTGGTCCCCCTCGGTGCCGGCGCCGGCATCGCGGCGGTGGGGGTCGCGCTGGTGCTGGTCATGAACGGCTCGTACAACGGGCTGGCGATCACCACGGGGCTCGGCTACGCCGTGGTGACGGTGGGGATGGTGGTCCAGCTGGGCTACAGCCACCAGCTGGCCTTCAGCCAGTCGGCCTTCATGGGTGTGGGCGCCTACGGGGTGGCCCTCCTCGAGACGCGCTACGGCTTCGGTGTCCCCGAGGCCATCCTCGCCGTGATCGTGGTGAGCGCCCTGGTGGCGCTGGTGTCGGGGTCGGTCGTCACCCGGGCGCCGGGCCTGGCGTTGGCCCTGGCCACGGTGCTGCTCCCGGTGCTCCTCTACCAGCTGGCGACCTTCTCCCACTACCTGGGGAGCTTCACCGGCATCAGCGGGGTGGGGTCGTTGTGGAGCGGGGGCAGCTACCAGGGGAGCCTGGTGGGCTCGGGGGTGGTGCTGGCGCTGGTGCTCGGCCTGGTGACCGTGGTGGCGTGGCGGATCCTGCGTTCCAGCGTGGGGCTGCAGCTGGGCGCGCTGGCCGAGGACGAGGCGATGGCCGAGGCGGTGGGGGTCGGGCTGCGGCGACGGAAGCTCGAGCTGTTCGTCCTCGGGTCGGTGCTCGCGGCCCTGGGCGGGGCGCTGGTCGCGAGCGTCCAGGGCCTGGCGACACCGGACATCGTGTCGGTGTCGGCGGAGCTGACCCTCCTGGTCATGCTGTTCATCGGCGGCCGACGGAGCATCCCGGCGGCCATCGTGGGGGCGGTGGGCATCGAGTGGCTCTCGACCAGGGCCCAGGTGGTGAGCTCGAACCTGCTCATCCTGGAAGGGGTCCTGCTGCTCGGGGTGCTGCTCTTCGAGCCCGAGGGCCTCGCCGGGCTGACCCAGCGCCTGGCCCGCTGGGCCCTCGCCCGCCGTGGCGGCGGCGGGCTGGGGGCACGGGGAGGCACCGCCCGGACAGGGCCCGCGGCGGACCTGCCGGGCGCCTCCCCGGCGACGGTGGGGATCGGGGAGGGGGCCGATGCGGATCAGGGGTGACCATGGGGTCGCCCACCGTGGCGGCCCTGGCGAGGGAGCGCTGGCCCTGTCCTGCGAGGGGCTCACCAAGCACTTCGGGGGGGTCGTGGCGGTGGAGGACGTCTCCCTCGGGATCCCCCGCCACGGGTTGTTCGGCCTGTGCGGGCCGAACGGCGCGGGGAAGTCGACGCTGTTCAACCTGCTCGCGGGCTCTCTCCACCCCGAGCAGGGCGGCGTGTGGATCGATGGCCTGCCGGCGAGCGGCCGCTCGGCGGCCGAGCGGACCCGGCTGGGCCTGGCTCGGACGTGGCAGGCCGTGCGCCTCATGAAGGACCGCACCGTGCTCGACAACGTGGCGGTCGCCTGCGTCCGTCCCCTCGGCCGCCCCCTGTGGCGGGCGGTCGCCCGCACGGACTATGCCCGGGTCCGGACACGGGCCCGGGAGGTGCTCCACGCCCTCGACCTCCTTTCCTACGAGGGCCAGCTCGCCGGCGAGCTCACCCTGGAGGGCCAGCGCATGGTGGAGGTGGCCCGCGCCGTGGCCGGGGACCCGGTGGTGATCCTGGCGGACGAGCCGGCCTCGGGGTTGAGCGCCGCCCAGCGCCAGGTCCTGGCGGGCCTCCTGGGCGAGGTGGCGACCACCCGGCCCGTGCTGATGGTCGAGCACGACCTCGACCTGCTGGCACAGGTCAGCGAGCGGATCTACGCCATGGTGAACGGCCGCCTCGTCTTCGAGGGGACCCGCGGCGAGTTCACCGCCTCCGAGGTCAACCGGACGCTGCGGGGCCTGGGCCTTGGCGAGGCGGGCGGGGGGGACTGGGAGGGGGCGTCGACGCCCGACCTGCAGGGCGATCGAGCGACATGAGGACCGCAGGCCATAGCACCAATGGGAGGACACAACCATGACTGCTGACCGCTATCCGACCCGGTCGGATCCCAGCGGTCCCCGGGGAGGGCCGGCACGGCACCGGGGGCCGGGCCGAGGTGGGCCCCGGGCGGGACGTCGGGCCGCGGTGGGCGCCATCGCCGCCACGACGCTGGCCGGCGTGGGCCTCGCGGGCTGTGGGGGCAGCACCACCGCCGGGGCCGGCGCCCAGCCGGCAACCTCCTCCTCGCCGATCGTCATCTGTGAGGTGGCGGCGACGTCGGGGCCCTTCGTGCAGCTGGGCAAGACCGACGAGCTCGGCGCGTCGGCCTGGGCCAAGATGGTGAACGCCAAGGGGGGGCTCCTGGGTCGGAAGGTGAAGCTGGTCAAGGAGAACGACCAGTCCAAGCCCTCGGCGGCCGTGAGCGCGATGCGCAAGTGCGTGACCCAGGACCACGCCAACTTCATCTTCGGCCCGGAGGAGACCACGACCGCGGTCGCCGGCCTCCCGGTGGCCAACTCCCTCAAGACCGTCACCCTCGGGTGGCAGTCGGGGTGGAACGCGCTCAAGATGTCCAACGCCGCCAAGCACGGCTACGCGTTCCCCGGTATCGGCAACGTCTTCCACGCCGACGACCAGGCAATGGTGAACTTCGTGATCGCCCGTCGCCACTACACGAGAGTGGCGGTGATCGAGGACAACACCGCGGGCGGCCTGGGCAACGCCACCTACACCGCCGGGGTGTGCAAGGGCAAGGGGTGTCAGGTCGTCGCCAAGCAGGTGACCACCCCCGGGGCGACCGATGACACCCCGGAGGCCCTGAAGCTGCTGGCGGCCCACCCCCAGGCCATCGTGCTTGGCATGACCCCCGGCCCGGACACCATCACGGCGATCAAGGCCATCCGGGCCCAGAACCCGACGATCCCCATCGGGGAATGCTCGGGATGCACGATCCCGAGCTTCATCTCGGCGGCGGGCGGCCCCACGGGCATGAAGGACGTGTACCTGATCGGCAGTCCCGGCCAGCTGGCGTCGAGCACGCCCAAGACCAAGGCGAACCAGGCGGGCATCAACGACACCAAGGCGTACCTGGCGGCCATGAGGGCGGCCGGGGACACCTCGGCCAATGACATCAACGACGCCAGCGAGGGCTGGGACACCGGGCGCGAACTGGCGGCGGCCATCAAGAAGGCCGGCTCGACAAAGGAGGCCGCGGTCCGCACGGCCCTGGCCCACCAGACCATTGTGGTGGGCGGGCTGCAGGCCTACTACTTCCAGCGGACGCCGCAGAACTACGGCAACATCACCAGGATCGTCTCGGCCATGGCGACGGTGAAGCCCGACGGATCGCTCAAGGTGTACGCGGCGGGGGGCTGACGGTCGCTCACGACCAGCTGGGGAGGGCCGGGTGGATGGGCCCTCCCCAGCGGCCACGACGGGGCTGAGCGCAGGCAAAGGAGCACGAATGCTGACACGTGAGGAGAACGAGTACCTGTGCCGGATCGGACCGGGGACGGCCATGGGGAACGTCATGCGCCGGTACTGGGTGCCGGCCATCCAGCGACAGGACCTGCCGGCGGCGGACGGCGATCCGGTGCCCTTCCAGGTGCTCGGTGAACGCCTCGTGGCCTTCCGGGACTCCGAGGGGCGGGTGGGGGTCCTCGAGGAGGCGTGCTGCCACCGGGGGGCCTCCCTGGCCCTGGGCCGGGTCGAGGACTGCGGGATCCGCTGTCTGTACCACGGGTGGAAGTTCGGCGTGGACGGCAGGATCCAGGAGACGCCGAACATGCCCGACTCCAAGTTCAAAGAACGCGTCCGGGCGCCCTCCTATCCCGTGCGGGAGGCCGGCGGCCTGGTGTGGGTGTACATGGGGCCGTCCGACCGGATGCCCCCGTTCCCGGCGTACAACTGGCTGGGCGGACCGGGCGACGAGCACTTCGTCCGGGAGATGGTGGTGTCCTGCAACTGGGCGCAGGTGCTCGAGGGGCTCCTGGACTCCTCCCACGTGGGGGTCCTCCACCGCGACGAGATGGCCCAGATCACCGCAGGTCGCTACAACGACACGACCACCGGGGGGGACGGCTATCCCACCACCGACAACGCCCCGAAGATCGAGGTCCGCAACACGGACTTCGGCTTCGACTACGCGGCCATCCGCAGCCGGAGCGACGGCGGCGACGGGTCCTACGTGCGGGTCACCGCCTTCATGATGCCGTTCTTCTGCTACATCCCTCCCCGGAACTCCCCGCGGGCGGCGATCGTGGTGCCCCGGGACGACGTGACCACCAGCCAGTTCAGCGTGACGCTGCTGGACGGCGCCAGCGACGTGGCCACCCTCCAGGAGCTGCTGGGCTTCGGTGACGCCGAGGTGCTGGGCCCGGACCGCCGGGTCCGGGTCCCACCCCAGGACCGGGGGGCCATGGCCCGCGGCGAGAGCTTCGCCGGCATCCCGGGGATCCCCATCCAGGACGTGGCGGTGCAGGAGTCGATGGGACCCCTGTACGACCGCAGCCGGGAGCACGTGGTGCCGGCGGACCTGGCCGTGCTGCGGATGCGCCGGCTGTTCCTCGCCGCCGCCGCCCAGGTGGAGGCCGGGGAGGACCCGGTGGGCCTGGACCGGGCGGTGGACACCGGCGCCATCGACCGGTTCGGGGGCATCGTCCCCCCCGGGGCCCGGTGGCAGGACATGGTCCCGGGGAACCAGGCCCTCGACACCACGGGATCGTCCCGGGCGGACAGGATCGAGACCAGGGCGTGACCGCGTGACATGGAGGTCCGCCTGGAGAACAAGACCGTCGTGGTCACCGGGGGGAGCCGGGGGATCGGCCTCGAGACCGGGCGCCTGGCGGCCGCCAGCGGCGCGGACGTCGTGCTGGCGGCCCGGCGGGGCGAGGTGCTGGGGGCCGCCGCCGAAAGCATCGCCGCCAGCACGGGTCGGACGGTGACCACCGTCCCGGTCGACGTGACGGTCCCCGGCGACCTCGAGGTCCTGGTGGCCAGGGCGGTGGAGGCCCACGGCGCCATCGACGTGCTGGTGAACAACGCGGGAACGGGCATCTACAAGCCCTTCCTGGAGGTCACCGAGGAGGACCTGGGCTACGGGATGGCGATCAACTTCTTCGCCCAGTTCCGCCTGAGCCAGCGGGTGGTGCCCGTGATGCTGCAGGGGTCCGGGGGGACCATCGTGAACGTGTCGGGGCTGACCGGGCTGCGGACCCTCCCGGGCCCGTTCACCTCGTCGTGCACCGGTCCCGCCAAGGCCGCCGAGATCCAGTTCACCAAGGCGCTGGCCGCCGAGCTGGGCCCCCACAACATCCGGGTGAACTGCGTGGTGCCCGGGCGGATCGACGCCCCGGACCGGCTGGTCCGCTGGGGGGAGGAGCTCCTCGGGGAACCCGTCGACGAGCACCGGGCCGGGGAGCTGCGTCGCAGCTGGGGAGACCGGATCAAGCTCCCGGGTCATCGGTGGGGGACCACGGGCGACATCGCGTCGGCGATCGTGTTCCTGGCCTCGGCGGAGGCGGGCTTCGTGACGGGGAGCGTGGTGGTCGTCGACGGGGGCGAGGCGACCTGAGGCGCTCGGGGAGCGAGGGACGGCGGTGAGCGCTGGTGGCATCGAGGTGGCGAAAGGGGCCAGATGCACCTGACCGATGACGAGCGGCGCATGCTGGAGGGCGAGGAGGGTCGGGCGGTCCAGGCCGCCATGGACCTCCTGGTCCGCTACGGGGAGGTGCTCCAGGCGGAGCGGCTGGTGGAGACCGACAACGTGTGCGGTGCCAACATCTTCACCGCCCGCCACGCCGGCCTGGTGGGCTCCTCGGACCCCGACCGGATGTTCGCCGAGCTGAGCCTGGACGTCGGGGAGGCCGTGGCGATCCCCGAGGTCCGGGCCCACAGCTGCCAGCTCATCGGCCCGATGGACACCCTGGAGTGGCGGCGCCAGGGTGTGGGCGAGGAGGGGCGGGCGGCGATCATGGACAGCGAGTCCTACAGCGGTCGCCACGGGATCCACCTGCTGAACACCTGCACCCCCTACCAGGTCGGCAACGTGCCCGTGCGTGGGGAGCACTGCGCGTGGATGGAGTCCTCGGCGGTGGTCTACATCAACTCGGTCCTGGGGGCGAGGACCAACGTGGAGGGCAGGGAGAGCGCCGCCGCGGCCATGCTCACCAGGAGGATCCCGTACTGGGGCTACCACCTCGACCAGCACCGCCACGGGACCCACCTGGTGGCGGTGGACTGCGAGGTGGCGGACAACCTCGAGTGGGGGATGCTGGGCTACTACGTGGGGGACGTCGTGGGGGAGGGGGTGCCCGTGGTGGAGGGGGTCACCGCACCACCGGGCCTGGGCCTGCTCAAGCACTTCGGGGCGGCAGCCGCCTCCTCGGGCGGCGTCGAGCTGTACCACCTCCCCGGGGTGACCGCCGAGGCCCGGAGCGTCGAGGAGGCCTTCGGGGGCAACCGTCCCCGGGAGACCCTCCGCTACGGGCCCGGGGAGCGGCGGGCGACCTACGAGCGCCTCAACGTCACCGCCAGCGACACCGCCGTCGACCTGGTGATGATCGGGTGCCCCCACGCCAGCCTGGACCAGATCGCCGAGGTGTGCCGGGCCCTCGAGGGGCGGCGGGTGCACACCGAGACCGAGCTGTGGGTGTTCACCCCCCGGGCGATCCGCACGGTCGCCGAGGAGCACGGCTACGGGGCGGCACTGCGATCGGCGGGGGCGGTGCTCATGTCCGACACCTGTCCGGCCATCGGCCGGTTCGTCCCCCCCGGGGCCCGGGTGGTGGCCACCGACTCGGCCAAGCAGGTGCACTACCTGCCGGCGATCATGGGGGTCCAGGGCTGGTTCGGCTCCCTGGAGGACTGTGTGACCGCCGCGGTGGCCGGCACCTGGCGGGGGGAGCTGCCATGAGCGTGCTGCTCCGGGGTCGGGGCCTGGTGGGTGGCGTCGTCGAGGGCGAGGCGCTGGTGACGAGGGAGGCCATCTCGGGCTGGGGCGGTGTGGACCCGGGGACCGGGACCATCATCGAGTCCCGCCACGAGCTCCGGGGTCGCTCCTTCAGCGGCAAGGTCCTGGTGTTCCCGGGGGCGAAGGGCTCGTCCGGGTGGTCGGGGATGTTCCACCTGGCCCGCCTCGGCGGCCAGGCGCCACTCGCCATGGTCTTCACCACCATGAGCACGAAGGTCGCCCTGGGGGTGCTCGTGAGCCACCTCCCGGCAGTCACCGACCTCGACGGGGACCCGTTCGCCGCCATCCGCACCGGGGACCAGGTCCGGGTGGACGGGGACCAGGGGATCGTCGAGGTGGTCCGCCCGGCCGGTGGGCCACCAGGGCGAGGAGACGGGGCCGACCCGCTGGCGCAGGTGGCAAAGGGACGCTGATGATCGACGACGACAAGGTGGCGGTGTCGGTGGGGACGCTGCTCGACGACGTGGGGACGGTGCTGCTGGGGGTCGGTCGGGCGGACCGCCCGCGGCGGCTGGTGGTGAGCGACGAGATGTTCACCGCCATCCTGGCTGCCCGCCGGGAGGAGATCGCCCGGGGGAACCCGCTGATGCTGCTGGACCTGGACGTGGTGGCCGACGCGACGCTGGCGGGGAACGAGTCGCTGATGGAATGACCAGCCCCTCCCGGCCGTGTCCCGCCGGACCGCTCGGAGACGGCCAGGGTGGCCCTGGCCCCGGCCGCCGGCGCTCGACCACCGGGGCGCGTCGCTGGTCCGGGGACCAGTGCGGCCTGCCACGATGCGGCAGCCCGGTGACCGCGGTCCCCGACCCCATCACCGGCCCAGCCGCCGGGCGGTCCGTGCTCCTGGTCCCGCCCCGGCGTCGATGAGGCCCTTGGGACGCGCTGTCGGATCCGGGGCCGCGGGGCGGCGACCTGCGCCCGGGTGGCGGCCGGCGCGGGGCTAGCGTGGGGGCCGAT
>DASQQH010000150.1:0-2374 GCA_035643555.1 Acidimicrobiales bacterium
CCGGGCCCGCTGAGCCAGGGCGTCCGATCGGTAGACCACCGCCCCGTGGGCGGCGGGCCGCTCCCGGGGACACGGGCCACCTCGCAGGGGACCGCGGAGGTCCGCCACCGCTCTGGTCGCCCGGGCCTGGGGTCCCCCGGGGTCGGGGCTCACCGGGCCAGGGCCTGGGCCACCCGGGCGACCACCGGGTCGGCCATGAGGTCCTCCAGGGCTGCGGGGAGCGGGAGGGACCAGTTGGGCCGCCGGTCGGGCGTGGTCCCGGGGATGTTGGGCCGGCGCCGAGCTGTGGCGGCGTCGTCCAGGGTGGCGGCGAGGAGCCTTGCCGGGGCCCGGGCCAGCAGGCGGTGCAGGGCCACCACCACCTCCTCAGGGGTCGCCGCCTCCGACAGGCCCGCCCACCGGGCCACCCGGTGGCGGACGGCGGCGAGGGCGTCGGGGTCCACCGGGAGGCCCAGCTCCTGTTGCTCGGCCAGGTCGGCGCCGGTCCACAGGCCGGCGACGGTGGGCAGGTCGTGGGTGGTGACCGCCGCCAGGGCCTGGGTGGGCCACCCTGGCCCGGGCGGATCGGGCTCGAACCACGCCAGGCGGTAGGACAGCACCCCTCGGGCCTGGAGGGCGGGGCGGACCCCCGCCTCGACCGTGCCCAGGTCCTCGCCCACGACGTAGGCGCCCGCCCGCGTGCTCTCCAGGGCCAGGATGTCCAGCAGCTCCCGCCAGGGATAGCGGACGTAGACCCCCTGGGCGGGCTCGGCCCCCTCGGGAACCCACCACAGCCGGAACAGGCCCATCACGTGGTCGATCCGCAGCCCGCCTCCGGGCGCGAGCCCGGCGCGGAGAGTCTCCACCATCGGCTCGTAGCGCGCCGCCCGCAACCGCCACGGGTCCAGGGGCGGCACCCCCCAGTCCTGGCCGGCCGGGTTGAACGCGTCGGGGGGCGCCCCCACCCGCGTCCCCAGGGCGAAGCAGTCCTGCCACCACCAGGCGTCGGCCCCGGCCGGGTCGACCCCCACCGCCAGGTCGCCGACCAGGGGCAACCGGGCGCTCGTCCGGTGCAGCTGACGGTCCAGGAGCCACTGGAGCCACTCGTGGAAACCCACCCTGTCCTCCTCGCCCCGCAGGGCGGCGCTCACGCCGGCCCCCCGGGGGTGGCGAACGTCCCGGGGCCAGGTCCACCACGGCCCCTCGAACAGCTCCGACAGGGCGGCGAAGCGGGCGTGGCCCCGCAGGAAGGGACCGGCCGCCCGGCGCCAGGCGGTGAACTCCGGCTGGTCTCCCCCGTGGCGCCACGCCCACTCGAGCGCCCGACGCTTGAGGGCCCAGATTGCATCCCGGTCGATCCGGGTCTCGTCGTTCAGGGCACGGCCGGCCGCGTCCAGGGCGGGCAGGTCGGGGTTGGCGTCCATCCCGGGCACGTCGGCCACCCGGAGGTAGAGCGGGTTGCGCCAGCATCTGCTGCTCGGGTAGTAGGGGCTGGGCTCCTGGCGAGGACCCGGGCGGGTCGCGTGCAGCGGGTTGCACAGGACCATGCCCGCCCCCAGGTCCGCCGACCACCCGGCCAGGGTGGCCAGGTCACCGAGATCGCCCATCCCCCAGCTGGCCGCGGAGCGCAGGGCGTAGAGCTGCACGGCCCACCCCCAGGCCCGCAAGGCGGGCGGGTCGGGACAGCGAGGCGGGCTGACGATGAGGCGGACCGGCGCCTCGTCCCCCGGTCGCAGCAGGTCGTGGTAGCCGAGGGGGAGGTCACCGGGGAGGCGGTCCCGGCCGGAACGGGTGGCGCCGTCCTCCAGGGCCACCTCGAAGGGGCCCGGCACGGCCATCGACGCCCCGGCTTGGACCGTGCGCACCGGCCCGGGTCCGGGCCGGTGCCCGGGCTCCACCCCCATGGCCGCGGCCACCGCCTCCCGGCTGGCCCGCGGCGTCTCGTGCCAGCGCCCCTCCTGGTCCCGGTAGCCGGCCTCGATCCCCCACGCTGACAGCTCAGACACCCTGAAGGGCGCTCCCGGGTGGGCAGAGGTGGCGGTTCGTGCCGATCCGGCGAGGCTACCGTCGGGACGATGCGCCACCGTCAGGGAACGGACCACACCCCCCGCCCGGGCGGTGCCCCCGATGTCGAGGGGAGGTCCGTTCGGCGCCTGCGGGCCCCCGACGGGCCGGAGATCGCCGTCCACCGCCTCGGCCCCGAGGACCCCGCCGAGGGGGCAGACGGGCGACCCGACCTGCTGCTGGCCCACGCCACGGGGTTCTGCGGCCCGGTCCTGGCGCCCCTCGCCGACCACCTCGCCCCGGCCTTCACCTGCTGGGCCCTGGACGAACGGGGCCACGGCAGATCGGACACCCCCGTGGACGAGGACTTCGACTGGCACGGCTTCGCCAC
>DASQQH010000151.1:0-4956 GCA_035643555.1 Acidimicrobiales bacterium
GCGAACTTGGCCCGCCAGGTTCGTACGGTGTTGGCGGTAACCCCCACCCGCCTTCCGATCTCCTCGTTGGGGATCCCTTCGGCCGCTGCCAACAGGCCCCTGGCTTGGCGGACCACCCGGTGGGGAAGCGAGGGGGACGACGCCAACTCCTCGAGGCGGCCCCGGTCCTCATCAGAGATGACCAGCGCCGCCGCAGCACGTGTCCCAGCCATCCCCAAAGCCTAGTACATTCCAATACTTATATCAAAGACAGAGCACTAGCCGCAACCTCGTCAGGTGTTGACGCCGTATTCAGGCGGCGTCCTCAGCGAGCGCGGGAGGTTGCGCCCGGCTCAGCGAAGAGAAAGCCTTCGCTGCGGTATTCGGACCCGTTGCTCAGGACGAGATAGCCCTCGTATCCACCGATGGAGGCCAACATGGAAAGGCCCTGCTCCCCGGCGACGGCGAGCGCTGTGGACAAGGCGTCGGCCATGGCGAGGCTCGGGCCGGTGACCGTCGCCGAGACGACCCGACCACGCCAGGGGGCGCCCCGGGGATCGACCAGGTGTGGCCCCCGGCGATAGGTGCCGGCTGTGGCGATCGCGCCCTCGATCTCGACAACGCCGGCGAGGGCATCGGGGTGCCAAGGGTGGTCGATACCGATGCGCCACCGTCCCTCGGATGGGGTTCCGGACACGGCCAGGTCGCCCCCGGCGTTGACCATCGCGCCCATCACGCCGGGGACGACGAGGCTTCCGAGCGCCTGTTCTGCCGCCCACCCCTTGACCAGTCCCGTGGGGTCGTAGCCTCCGGGAAGTGCCCACGGGTCGAACCATCCCCCGGAGGCCTCTTTCGCCTCCCGGCACAGGGCGGCCACCGTCTCCACCGCCGGGGGTGCCTGCGCCGGGTCCAGCCGGCCTCCGCGCAGAGCGCTCATTGCGCTGTCCGGCTTCCACAGGCTGAAGATGGCATCGATGCGCCGCATCAGGGCGAACCCCGCTGCCAAGCGCGTCCGTGCATCCTCCTCCGTCAGCCCTCCGCGGTACAGGCGCATCGAGACAGCCGTTCCCATGAGCCTTTCGACCCGTCCCACCGGATCAACGCCGTCGCTCATTGGTCCACCATCGCTGTGGCGGCATCGGCGAGGCTCGATTCCGCTCCTCGGTAGCGCCCGGGGGATGGCCACTGTCGCGAGCCGCCCGACGGCCACGGTGAGTATCGCCACCCCCGACGCGCCGAGGCCCCGAGACCGCCCTTAGGGACATGCCCGACCGAGGGCCGAACAATGAGCAAGCGGCATCGGAGCCTCGACACCGGCGAGTGAACCACACACCGACGAGCAGAGGAGAACAGCGGGGGATGAAGGTGGGCTGGGACTGGGCGGCCGAGAGCCACGACGTGACCGTGATCGACGACGAGGGGGCTCTGGTCGATCACATCGGGCTGGCCCACGACGAGGCCGGGATCGACGGGGCGCTCAGGCGTCTGGGCGATCACGGGGACCCCGAGGACCTCCCGGTGGCGATCGAGACCACTGCGGGGCTGGTGGTGGACCGCCTCCTCGCCGCTGGGCACCCCGTGGTGCCGATCCACCCGAACGCCTTCAACGCCGCATGGCCCCGCTGGGGGGCAGCCCGGGCCAAGTCGGACCCGGGCGACTCCTACAAGCTCGCCGACTACCTGCGCACCGATGGCCATCGTCTGCGGGTCCTCCAGCCCCTCGACCAGGCAACGGCGGAGCTCCAGGCCCTGTGTCGGATGCGAGACGACCACGTCGAGGCCAAGGTGGCCGCCACCAACCAGCTGAGCTCCCTCCTGGATCGCCACTGGCCAGGCGCCAGGGCGGTCTTCGCCCGACTGGACTCCGATATCGCCCTTTCCTTCCTCGAGGACTACCCGACGCCGGCCTCGGCCGCCCGCCTGGGTGAGACCCGGATGAAGATGTTCTGCAGGCGCCACTCCTACTGCGGGCGCCGATCGCCTGGGGAGCTGGTGGCTCGCCTGCGGGACGCGCCGGTCGCCCCGGTGGGCCTGTCCGAGGAGATCCTCGCCTGCTGCGTCCGGGCCCAGGTCCGCCTCCTTCGTAGCCTGCTCAGGACCATTGCCGACCTGGACCGGTCCATGGGGGCGATCCTGCTCGGCCACGCCAAGGCGGCACTCCTCGCCCCCCTGCCCCGCATCGGGAAGGTGAACCTGGCCCAGGTGGTGGCCGAGGTGGGCCCCATCTTGGACCGGTCGGCAGATGTTGCCCACGCCTGTGCCGAGGCCGGAGCCTCCCCGGTCACCAAGGCCTCTGGGAAGAACAAAGGCGCCACCTTCAGGTGGGCAGCCAACACCCGGGCGAGGGACGCCCTGGCGACCTTCGCCGACAACTCCCGGCACCAGAGCCCCTGGGCCGCCCGCCTCTACGCCCAGGCTCGAGGACGAGGCCACCGCCACCCTCACGCCATCCGCGTCCTCATGCGGGCCTGGGTGCGGGTGATGTGGGCCTGCTGGCACACCAACACGGCCTACGACCCCAACCGCCACGGTGCCGAAAGGACCCTGGCTTCCCAGAACATCCAGGCTTCTGCGGCCTAGGGGTTGACTTAGGGATCTCACCGGAGGTGGAGCTTGTCGAGCGCCGCCTGGAGGGAGGCCGTGTACGCCTCGCTGGTGTAGGTTGCTCCCGACACCCCCTGGATGCTGGCGGCCTGGGCAGCGAGCACCTGGTGTTGCAGGCGTGGGAAGACGTACTGCGCGAGGCGCTGGGAATAGGAATCGGCGGTGCGCAAAAAGGGGACCGAGACCTTCGTGATCCGCCGTCCCCGAGCAGTGACCTTGACTGCCAGTTCACCGTAGCCGTACTGCTCTCGAGCTCCAACGGCACTGTGCGCCACCCCCGCGGGGGTCCCGGGGGCCGACCCGGAGGTCCCTTGAGGCGCCGGGGCGACCGACCCCGACGGGTGCGTCGGGCCGGACGCCGCCGCCCGCGGCTTGGTGCCGCCGTGGTGGAAGACCAGTACCCCGGCAAGGCCCGCCGCAGCCGCGGTGACCACAATTGGAGCTCTCCTCACAGGGCGTATTCTTCGTAGTGGATCGCCTCACCGGGCACCCCGATCTCTTCCAAGGCGGCCCGGATGTGGTGCACGAACCCCCCGGGACCGGCTATGTAGATGTCCCGGTCGTCCAGGTCTGGGATGAGCCTGGGGAGGTCGTCCACTCGGATCTCCTTCCTCGTGCCGACGATCGTGCGCAGCTGGCCCTTCCGGCTTTGGACCAGCTTGTCTACCTCTCCGCTGAGGGTCAGGTCCTCCGCCCGTGAGGCTCGCAGGACGACCACCGGATCGCTGCTCTTGCGGAGGTCCTCCAACAGGGACCGAACCGCGGTGACGCCGATGCCTCCGGCGATGAGGGCGACCTTCTGGCGGCGCCTGGCGTGGGTGGTGAAGGCGCCGTAAGGTCCCTCAATGGCCACCCGGGTGCCAGGGCGGAGCTGCGCCACCGCGGCCGAATAGTCGCCTACGGCCTTGATAGTGAGGCGCAGGTAGGGGGGGCGCGGCCGAGCGGAGACCGAGAAGGGGTGGGCTTGCCACCACATTCCCGGCGCCAGGAACCGCCACTGGAAGAACTGGCCCCCGGAGATCCGCAGGCGGTCGAGGTCCCGACCGCGGAGGATCACCGAGACCACCCCGGGGGTCTCCGGATAGATGTCCTCGACTACCAGGCGATGCCGAAGGCTCCGAGCCACCGGGAGCCCTACCCGGTAGGCGAGGACCACGCCCGCGGTCCCCGTCCAGGCCGCCGACCAGACGGCCTGGGTGACCGGGTGTCCGACAAAGGATGGGCCGAGCAGGATCTCGTGAGGGAACGCGAGCGCCAGCGCCAGGTACATGAAGAGGTGCATCGTCCACCAGGTCTCCCGCCTGAGCCTGCGCCGCACGGCGTAGATCGATACCGTACCGATCGCCACCATGATCCCGAGGGCGACCGTGGCGATGAGCATGCTCGGGTAGGCCGCGATCAGGCTGCCGAGCTCCGCCAAGGGGCCGGTGCGTGCCACCTCGGCGTCGGCGAGGGTCAGGAACACCGCGTGGGCGGCGATGAGGGACAGCGGCCAGGGCGAGAGGCGCCGATGCCATCGAAGGAGACCGTCCTGGCCGAGGACCCGCTCGACCACCGGAAGACGGCTGACGAGGAGCACCATGACGAGGGCGAGGTAGGTGCCCGAGAGACCCGTCAGGCTTCCAAGGAAGGTGAGGACCCCGCCGGGCGCAGTGAGCTGGCGCATGGGCTCGTCGGTGATGGCAAGGCCGACCGAGGCCCCGAACCCGATCCCCACCAGGGTTGCGGCGACGTCGACGACCCGTGGGCGGGGTCGGACGCCGGGGCTGGAAGACCTCTCGCGGGGGGAAGATCGGCGCACCGGATCGAAGGCGGTCCAGGTCATGGCCGGCGCCGTCCTCCCCCCGGTCGGACCTGGACGGCCGATGTCGGCAGGGCGGTGGCGAGGCCTTCTCGGGCCCCCCGGTCGGTGGATCCCGGCCCGGCCAGCCGCCAGGACGCACCCCTGAGGCTTCGCCCGTCCTTGACGGTGCCTCGGCCCACGGGCCGGCCACCCCGCGAAGTCCTGGCGCACGTGCCGGTGCCCCCGATGCCGGGTTGGTGCTGGTGGGAGGGGGGCGGAACGGCGACGCCTGGGCTGGGAGCGGGACAGCGTTCCGCCGGACCGGACGCCGGCCCGCCCGGACCCCGGACGGCCCTTGGGGGCCGGGTGGCGTCGGACGGCGTGAGCATAACGGGCCAGTATGGCTGTGGCCCGCTGAGATCCCCCTGAGAGTGGCTGGTCTCCTGAGTCGCTGATCCCTCGCCCCGATCGCGCGTGCCTCCGCTGGCAGCGGCGTCGACCACCCGACGCCGTGGCGGCCCTCATCGACCATCCTCATCTCCATCGTGCACCTAGTGGTGCGTCGCGGATTTGACTTGTGACAACGTTTT
>DASQQH010000152.1:0-2566 GCA_035643555.1 Acidimicrobiales bacterium
ACCTGGGGATCCCCGGCCGGTGGCACCGGTGGTCCCGGGCCCTCGCGCCGACGCAGGCGACGGTCCGGGCGAGCTGGCCGGTCCGGGCGTGGGCCTGGACCCTCCGACCCCGTACACGGGAAGACGACCTCCGCATGAACAAGTCAAACCTCGAATTCCTCGACGCCCTCCAGCTGATCGCCCGGGACAAGGGCATCGCGGTCGACACCCTCCTGGAGGCACTGGCGAACGCGCTGGTCGCCGCCTACAAGCGCCTGCCGGGGTCCGCGGAGGAGGCGGTGGTCACCATCGACCCCGACTCCGGCGACATCCGTGTCTACGGCCAGGAGCTGGACCAGGACGGCAATGTCACCCGGGAGTGGGACGACACGCCCGAGAACTTCGGCCGTATCGCCGCCCAGACAGCCAAGCAGGTCATCCTCCAGCGCATCCGGGAGGCCGAGCGGGACCTCAAGTACGAGGAGTACGCCGGGCGTGAGGGCGACATCGTCACCGGCATCATCCAGCAGAGCGACAACCGCTACACCCTCCTGGACCTCGGCAAGGTCGAGGCGCTGATGCCCCAGGCCGAGCAGGTCCCCTACGAGCGCTACGAGCACAACGCCCGGGTCAAGGCCTACATCGTGGAGGTCAGGCGCACCTCCAAGGGGCCACAGATCGTGGTCAGCAGGACCCATCCGGGGCTCATCCGCCGGCTCTTCGAGCTGGAGGTCCCCGAGATCAGCAGCGGGGTGGTGGAGATCAAGGCGGCGGCCCGGGAGCCCGGGCACCGCACCAAGATCGCCGTGTGGTCCAACGACCCCAACGTCGACCCGGTCGGGGCCTGCGTCGGGGCACGGGGGGCGCGGGTGCGGATGGTCACCAACGAACTGCGGGGCGAGAAGGTCGACATCGTCCCCTACTCCGACGACCCGGCCGAGTTCGTGCAGCGGGCCCTGCAGCCGGCCAAGGTGAAGGAGGTGCGCCTCGACGAGGAGACCGGGACGGCGGTGGTGATCGTGCACGATTTCCAGCTGTCCCTGGCCATCGGCAAGGAGGGCCAGAACGCCCGGCTGGCGGCCCGGCTCACCGGCTGGCGGATCGACATCAAGAGCGAGAGCCAGCTGGCCGAGGAGGAGGCCTACGCCAGCCAGGACTGGGCCGAGGGCGAGTGGGTCGAGAACGAGGCCGGGGAGATGGTCTGGCAGCCCGCCGAGGGGGGTGAGGCGGTCTCCGCCGAGCAGTGGTCCCTGGGCGGGGGGAGCCAGGCACCCGACGCCGTCGGGCCCGACGAGGTGGTGGAGGGCGCCCCGCCCGAGGGGGCCGAGGACCTCCAGACGATCCCCTCCGACGAGTCCCCGGGGCTGGCGCCGACGCCCGGCGCGGGGCCCGAGGCGGCGGCGATCAGCGTGGAGGGCGAGGAGGAGGGCGCCGCCCCGCCGTCGGGAGCGGCCCAGGAGGGCGAGGACGACCAGTCGGTGCAGGACGCCCTCGAGGAGGCGATCCAGGAGGCGGTCCAGCCCGGGGCCGACGGATCGGCATAGCCCCGGTCCGCACCTGCATCGGCTGCCGGCGGCGGGCCCCCGTCGAGGAGCTGGTGCGGGTGGTCCGCCGGGGCTCCGAGCGCCTGGAGGTCGGCCGCCATCTCCCCGGTCGGGGTGCCTGGCTGTGCAGGGGGTCGCGAGCCTGTGCGGACCGGGCGGCGGGCCGGGACACCTTCTCCCGGGCCCTCCGGGGGCGGGTGGTGCCGGACGCGGTCACTCGCCTCCGGATGACGCTCGAGGGCGGGCAGGTGTGGGAGGATGGGCCGAAGCATCCTGGGGGCCACGATGTTGGTGGCGGGGCCAGTCCCCGCGACGGGAGGGGTGCCTGGTAGGCCGCGCCGCCCAGGTAGGTTTCGTGTAGGTGCCTGGGGGGGAGTCGATCGCCAGAGAGAGGACTGAAGGAGCAGTTGCCCAAGAAGATCCGTGTCTACGAGCTCGCCAGGGAGCTCGGCATCTCGAACAAGGAGGCCCTCGACCTCTGCGGGACGCTCGGCATCGGCGTCCGGAGCCATTCCTCCAGCATCGAGGATGCCCAGGCCGACCGCGTTCGCCGGAAGGCCACCAACCTGGGCCTCGGTCCGTCCGCAGAGCAGGCCACCTCATCGACCGAGGGTCGCCCGCCGCGGCCACCGGCACCTCCCCGGCGACCGGGCAACGGCGACCGCCGGTCGACCAGCCCCGGACCACCGGGGACGGGCCCGAGGCGACGCCGGGCGAGCGCGGCGACGGTGAGCGGCGACAGGGCCAGGAGGCGCCGGGGAGCCCGGCGCGTGGCGGCGGGACCGGCGACCAGCGGGTGGTGAGCTCCAAGCCGGCTGCCCAGAGCGACGACCAGGATCAGGCCGCGACGGCCGACGGTGGGTCCCGGGGCCAGGGTCGGTCCGAGGCCCCAGCAGAGACCCGCCAGGACGCCGCCGGCGGGCGGTCCGCCACGACCGAGGGGCGTCGGTCCGAGCGCGGGGCTCCTCCCCGACAGCCCGCCGACCGCCCCCGCCAGGCCCCCCCTGCCCAGGGCCCCTCCCGACGGTCCGAGCAGCCGGGGG
>DASQQH010000153.1:0-7236 GCA_035643555.1 Acidimicrobiales bacterium
ACACGGTTGGGGGCCTCCTTCAGGCGAGCGGGACGGCTTGGCCGGCCTGGACGTAGGCGTGCTCGTGGGCCGCCAGGCCGACCAGGGCCAGGGGCACGGTGGCGACCCCGAGCCAGGGGGCCCCCACGGCCACCAGGACCAGGACCACCCCGGTCCAGAAGAACGGGGCGAACCGCCCTCGGGTCATCTGGGACACGGCCAGATGGGCGTGGGCGCTGGGGTGGGCGACGCTGACCTCCCCGTAGACCAGCAGCAGGTGACCCGCGGCCGCCCCCGCCAGGACCACCCGGAGGGCGCTTGTTGCCGTGGCCGGGCCCAGGCCGATGGCCACCGGAAGCATGGCCGCCGATCCCACCAGGGCGGCCTGGACGGCCAGGTGGGGGGCGAGCAGGGGACTCTGCCACAGGTCCCGGGCGGTGGCCTGGGCGAAGAGGTAGGCGGTGTAGGACGCACACATGACCGACAGCGGGAGGGCGAAGCCGGCGGTGACTTCCTGCGCGATGGTCGAACCGGCGATCCCGGCCAGGAGGTAGGCCACCAGCGCCGCCCCGTAGGCACCGATGATGAGGGCGCCCTTCACCAGCCAGCTCCGCAGGTGGTGCCTGGTGAAGATGAGGTGGAACCGGAGGGGGTGGGTGAGGTCGCCGATGAGCACCAGGCCCGTCGCCCCCAGGAAGGCCAGGGCGACACTCGGGGCGGCGAAGCGGGCCAGGGGGCTGGCCCAGGACGCGTACCCGGCCAGGACCAGCACGACGGGCAGGAGGAAGGCGCCGGCGGCGATGGACTTGGTCCAGGTGTAGAGGCTGACCGGCCACCCCCAGGGCACGTGGTGGGGGATGTCGTAGGAGACGATGGCGGCGGCCGAGGAGTTGTGCCGGCCCGAGCGGGGCTCATGGGGGTACCCGGCCGCCACGTGCTCGGAGGCCATCGTCTCCTCCCCGCCCTGGGTGGCCCAGGCGTAGAGGCCCCCGTCAGGTCTGGTCGCCCCTAGGGGGTCCAGGGTGTCCTGGTGGGCGCCCTTGTAGAACACCCCGGGCCGGGTCTCCTTCTCGGGGCGGCGCACCGACACCGCCTCGCGCTGGACCATCCCGGCCACCTTGGCGTCGGGGTCGTTGAGGTCCCCCACCAGGATGGCCTCGGTGGGGCACACGGTCACACACGCCGGCTCCAGGCCCACCTCCAGGCGGTGGGCGCAGAAGTTGCACTTCTCGGCCGAGTGGTCCTCGGGGTTGATGAAGATGGCGTCGTACGGGCAGGCCGCCATGCACGCCTTGCACCCGATGCAGATCGACTTGTCGAAGTCGACGATGCCGTCGGGCCGGCGGAACATGGCCTGGGTGGGACAGGCCGCCACACAGGGGGCGTCCTCGCACTGGTTGCAGCGGGTGACCTGGAACGCGCGCCGGACCTGGGGGAAGGTTCCCACGTCGACGGATTTCACGTAGGTGCGGGTCACCCCCAGGGGCACCTCGTTCTCCGACTTGCAGGCGGTGGTGCACGCATGGCACCCGATGCACCGGGCCTGGTCGAGCACCTTGACCCACCGGGGCGGGAGGTCGTTGCGGCGCTGGTCCCGGACACTGTCGGCCACGGCGCTCATGGCTGTCACCGTACGCTCACACCGGTCGACTAGTCCAAAGAATCATTTGCATGAAATCCATGAGCGAACTGCATATATCCTCCGGTCCATCCACCGCGCACCCGGGGCCCCGCGGTCCGTCGGTTCACCCCGATGTGGCCAGGCCGGCGAGGGGGGAGAGGCGGAGGCCCAGGGCGGCGGGGCTGGGTCGCCTGGGTGGGGCGTCCCATTGGGCCACGAGGCCGTAGCGGTCACCCCGGACCAGCGTGTGGCGCAGCTCGAGACAACGGTCCCCCGCCCAGGTCAGCCGTTCGATGGCCAGGGCCGCGTCCCCGGGCCCGAGACCGAGGTCACGGCGCTCGGCGTCGCTGGGCACGACCGGACGGAGCTGCTCCCTGCCGCCCTCGGGCTCGAGGCCACAGCGGGTGGCGAGCTCGTCGTAGAGGGCGGTGTGGTGGAAGTCCGCCTCGAGGATGGGGCGGGCCAGGTCCGCGGGTAGCCAGACCTGGTCCAGGGCGAGGGGCCGACCACCGGCCAGGCGCAGGCGCGCCAGGTAGACAAGGGGGTCCCCTGGCCGCAGCTCGAGGCGTTCGGCCACCCTCGGCTCAACTCGCTCCTCGAGGACCCGGACCTGGCTGGTCTGGGTGACCCCCTGGGCCTCGATCACCCGGAACAGGGAGTACAGGCTGCCGAGGGGCTGCTCGAATTCGGGCTGGCATACCCGGCTGCCCCGGCCGCGCTGGCGGTCCACACGGCCCTCGTTGACCAGGTGGCGAACGGCTTCCCGCACGGTCTGACGGGAGACCTGGTAGTCGGCCATCAGCTGGGCATCGGTGGGGAACCGGGTCGGGAACTGCCCGTCTGCCAAGCGGCGGCGGAGGTCCGACAGCAACTGGGCCCACAGGGGAAGGGGGCTGTGGCGGTCGAGGGGGGAAATGGTCCGGACCAGCTCGACCGGCCCTTCCGTCGTCCGCCGCTTGCCCGCGCTGGCCATGGACCGTAAGCTACGAATGTCCGTACTAATTGTCAACTGGCCGGTCACATCGTGCGACCGTGCAGACGGGAGGGCCATGGCGAGCGTGGTCACCATCGAGACCCCCGAGCTGGGTGACCGGAGCTACCTGATCTCCGACGGGCGGGCCGCGGTGGTCGTCGACCCCCAGCGGGACATCGACCGGGTTCTCGCCACGGCCGAGGAGGCCGGGGTCCGAGTGGCCCTTGTCGCCGAGACCCACCTGCACAACGACTACGTGAGCGGCGGGCGGGAGCTCGCCGAGCGCACCGGGGCGGAGCACGTCATCGGCGGTGGCGAGGAGGTGGCCTTCCCGTGCCGGCCCGCCGTCGAAGGCGAGGCGGCCACCGTGGGCCTGCTCACGGTGCGGGTCCTCGCCACGCCGGGGCACACCACCGGCCACGTGAGCTTCGTCGTCGAGGAGGACGGGCGGCCGGTGGCGGTGTTCACCGGCGGCTCCCTCCTCTATGGCACCGTTGGGCGGACCGACCTGGTCTCCCCGGAGCGCACCGATGACCTGACCCGTGCCCAGTACCACTCGGCGCACCGGTTGGCATCCGAGCTGCCCGACGGCGTGACCGTGCACCCCACCCACGGCTTCGGGTCGTTCTGCTCCTCGACCAGCGCGGGCCAGTCCACCACCAGCACCATCGGATCCGAGCGCCAGACCAACCTCGCCCTGAAGGTGGAGGACGAGGACACCTTCGTGAAGACCCTGGTCGCCGGGCTCACCGCCTATCCCCGTTACTACGCCCACATGGGGCCCATCAACCGCTCGGGTCCCGAGCCCCTCGACCTGTCCCCGCCACGGCCGGTGGACCCCGCCGAGCTCCGCCGGCGCATCGACGCCGGGGAGTGGGTGGTGGACCTGCGCCAGCGGCGTGCCTTCGCTGCCAGCCACGTCGCGGGCACCGTCAGCGTCGAGCTGGGGACGCTGTTCTCGACCTACCTCGGGTGGACCATCCCCTGGGGCACCCCCCTCACGCTGGTGGGCGACGACCGGGAATCGGTGGCCAAGGCGCAGCGGGACCTGAGCCGCATCGGGATCGACCGGCTCGCCGGCATGGCCATCGGCCCACCTGACCAGCTCGCCCAGGGGAAGGTAGGATCCTTCGTGGTGGCCGACTTCGCCCAACTCGCCGAGGTCAGGGGGGATGGGCGGCGGCCGGTGGTCCTGGACGTCCGCCAGGATGACGAGTGGGAGGCCGGACACCTGTCCGGCGCCGTGCACGTCCCCTTCCAGGAGCTCCCGGACCGGCTGGGGGAGCTCCCCGACGACGAGCTATGGGTGCACTGCGCCAGTGGGTTCCGCGCCAGCATCGCCGCCAGCCTGCTCGACCGCGCTGGGCGGGAGGTGGTCCTGGTCGACGACGACTGGGAGCGCGCCGGCCAGCTCGGGCTTCCCGTGGAGTAAGCCAGTACGAACAGCCACCGCCAGCCAGCCGGTTTCGGGGAGCGGTCTCACACACCAGAGAAAGGGGAACCGATGGCGACCAAGGCAGGGATGCGGCACCGGATCGTGATCGTCGGCGGGGGGTCGGCCGGCATCAGCGTGGCCGCCCGTCTCCGGCGGGCGGGTGAGCAGGACGTGGCCGTCATCGACCCGGCGGCACACCACTACTACCAGCCCCTGTGGACCCTGGTCGGCGGGGGACGGGCCCCCGTCCAGGAGTCCGAGCGCCCCCAGGCCTCGGTGATGCCCCAGGGTGTGCACTGGATCCAGGACGGTGTGCGGGAGATCGATCCCGATGCCCAGGTGGTCACCACCGGCGCCGACGTGGGCGTCGGCTACGACTACCTGGTCGTGTGCCCGGGCATCCAGCTGGACTGGGGCAAGGTCCCCGGGCTGACTCCCGCCCTGGGGACCAGCGGCGTGTGCAGCAACTACGGCTACGAGTTGGCGCCCAAGACCTGGCAGCTGGTCGAGCCGATGCGGTCGGGGACCGCCGTGTTCACGATGCCCTCGAACCCGATCAAGTGCGCGGGCGCCCCCCAGAAGATCGCCTACCTGGCGGCCGACTGGTGGCGTCTCAAGGGTGTCCTGTCGAACATCCACGTTGTCCTGGTCATGCCCACCCCGGCCATGTTCGGCGTCCCGGAGTTCGCCCGGGTCCTGGACCAGGTGGCGCAGCGCTACGGGATCGACGTGCGGCTCCAGCACGAGATGGTGGAGCTCAACCCCGATGATCGGGAGGTCGTGCTGGTCGGCCGCCGGAACGGGGCGGACAGCAAGGTCAGCCTCAACTACGACCTCCTCCACGCCGTGCCCCCCCAGAGCGCGCCCGACTGGATCAAGGAGGGCCCGCTCTCAGATGGGACGGCCACGGGCTATGTGGACGTGGACAAGCACACCCACCAGCACACCCGCTACCCGAACGTCTTCGCCCTCGGCGATGCCGGGAACACCCCCAACTCCAAGACGGGGGCGGCCATCCGCAAGCAGGCGCCGGTGGTCGTCGCCAACCTGCGGGCGGCCATGGCCGGGCGGCCCCTGCCAGCCAGCTACGACGGCTACGCCTCCTGCCCGCTCACCACGGCCCGCAACCGGATGCTCCTCGCGGAGTTCGACTACACCATGAAGCCCCACCCCTCCATCCCGTTCATCGACACCCAGAAGGAGCGCTACGACATGTGGCTCCTCAAGCGGTACGGGCTGCCGGCGATGTACTGGAACCTGATGCTCAAGGGCCTGGCGTAGGGGGCGCGGTCCGGCGCCGGGGCCGACGGTCGTCCGTCTCGGGTCGAGACCGCTGACGACGGGCGGGGCAGCTAGCAGCCACATCGATTGGGTGGTAGTGATGCAGCATCGTCATGGCTGCGCCCACCGTTCCTCAGCTACAGGCACTCGTGGCCGTGGCCCAGTACGGCCACGTGACCAGAGCCGCGGAGGCGCTCGGCCTGACCCAGCCGGCCGTCAGCCACCAGTTGCGCTCCCTCGAACGCGTCCTGGGTCTCCCCGTCCTGGAGCGGGTTGGCCGCGGCGTCCGCCTGACTGACGAGGCCCAGGCGCTGGTGGCGCCCGCGGCGACCGCCCTGTCGGCGTTGAGGGCGGTGGAGGAGGTGGCCGCCGCCCGACGCGGCCTGCACCAGGGAAGCCTGGCCATCGCGGCCAGCAACACCATCGGGGTCTACCGCCTCCCCGGCTGGGCGGCGGGCTTCCTCGAGCGCTATCCCGACCTCGAGGTCCGGACGCGACTGGTCAACACCCAGGAGGCTGTGGCGCTCCTGCGGACAGCGGAGGTCGACTGCGCGTTGGTGGAGGGTTCCTGCGACACCGCCGACCTCGAGTCGCTGACCCTGGAGTGGGACGAGTTGGTGGTGGTGGCTGCGGCCACCCACCCCCTGGCACGCCTGCACCGGGTCCGCCAGGTCGATCTGGCGAGCCACCGGTATCTGGCGCGCGAGGTGGGCTCGGGGACCGAGGCCCAGGCCGCCAAGCTCCTGGGACCCGCCCACACCGGGGGACCGATGCTGGCGTTGGCACACGTCGGGGCGGTCAGGGAGGGGGTCCTGGCCGGTCTCGGCTACGCGGTCCTCCCCACCGTGGCCGTCGCCGAGGACCTGCGCCAGGGCCGCCTCGTCGCCCTGCCCCTCGCCCGGTCCACCATGCAGCGGGAGTTTCGGGCCCTGCGCCGGGTCCAGGGGCACGGTCCGGCGCTGCAGGCCCTCTGGGAGCACCTGGCGGACCTGGCCTCGCCGCCGGCGGGCCCGGTGCCCTCCCGCTAGAGGAACGCCTGGGCCCCACCCACGGGGGGCTCCGTTGCCACCGCCTGGGACGAGGGGCGCGCGTCCGGCACACAGGTCCGATCGGCCCTGGGGCCGGGGGTCCTTGGACTCTAACGAGCGCGCCGGCCACCAGGAGAGACTGTCGCCAGGACCGAGCGACAGAGAGGAGCAGGAATGCGACGCAAGGTCTTCGACATGCTGGCCAGCGCGGGCGCCGCGGTGCTGGTGGCGGCGCTGGTGGTGGCCGGCAGTCTGCTGATGTGGGGTGCCAGCTTCACGAGTTCCAGTGTCCGCACCCAGCTGACCGAGCAGCAGATCACCTTCCCCGCCAAGGGGAGCCCGGAGCTGGCCAACCCCAGGATCGGCCCCTACCTGGACCAGTACGCCGGCCAGCGGCTGACGACCGGTCCGCAGGCAAAGGCCTACGCCGACCACTACATCGCCGTGCACCTCTCCGAGATGCCCTACGGCGGCGTCTACTCCACCATCAGCAAGGCCGCCCGGGCCAACCCCGGCAACGCCCGGCTGACCGCACTGGAGCAGACCTCGTTCCAGGGCACCACGCTGCGTGGGCTGCTGCTTGAGGCCTACGCCTTCTGGACCTTCGGCCAGATCGCCTTCTGGGCGGGGATCGCCTCCTTCGTCCTGGCGGGCGTGATGGCCATCCTCGCGGGGCTCGGCGTCCGGCACGCCCGGCGGACCCCCACGGAGGTCGAGCTGCTGAGCGAGGAGGTGGCGTCACTGCCCCAGACGGTCTGAGCCCGGCCCTCAGAGGGCCCGCACCGCACCACCCGGCCCGACCGGCCGGGTGGTGGCGCGTCCGGGGTCGTCGGGCCGGGCACGCCCGACCCCCTCGGTGCCGGGTGGATCGCCGGTCACCGGCGTGGCGGCGACCCACCTCGTCACCCCGGTGTCCGAG
>DASQQH010000154.1:0-2617 GCA_035643555.1 Acidimicrobiales bacterium
GCCACCGCCGCCACCTCCTCGGGTGAGATCTGGTCGAAGGGCTGGACCGTCGCCAGCTCGAGCCCGGCGCTGGTCAGTTGGTCCCGGCGGGCGCCGGGATCCAGGCGGCGCCCGGGTGTGGTGGTGGCGAAGGTCACGGGCGGGATTGTAGTTGACTCATGGTCAGCAGTGTGGGTATGCTACTGACTAGTGGTCAACAACTGCCGGGGGGGTGGCGGTCGGCGCCACCGGTGTGGCGGACGTCCGTCCCGGACCTAACGAGCAAGGAGGAGCTCCGGATGAGCACTGCTCTCGACCAGCAGCGCCCGTCGGCCCAGGGCGAGGAGCGTCGCTCCGACGCCTTCGCCACCAAGGTCGCCAGACTCTCCCGCCTGTCGGTGGACAAGCACGCCGACGCCTACGCCGACATCGCCTGGGACGACCCCGAGATGGCCCTCGAGGAGGGCGACCCCCGCCTGGAGCTGCCGGCGTTCGATCCGCTGGCGGCCACGGCGTGGTACCAGGCCCAGCCACCGGCGGTCCGCGCCCTGGTCGGCCGGTACCGCTACGCGGCCGCCATGCGCATCGGCTGGCACTTCGAGAACCTGTTGCAGCAGGGGCTGCTGCGCCATGCCCTGTGGATGCCCAACCACGTCCCCGAGTTCCGCTACCTCCAGCACGAGATCATCGAGGAGGGCCAGCACACCCTGATGTTCCAGGAGCTGGTGGATCGCTCGGGGCTCCCGGTGCGGGGCATGAGCGGGTTCCTGCGCCAGTTCGCCCAGGTCTCGGTCGTCCCCCTGAGCCGGGCCTTCCCGGCCCTGTTCTTCACCCTCGTCCTGGGTGGTGAGGAGCCGATCGACCACCTCCAGCGGCGGATGCTGCGGGAGGACGGCGTGCGCCATCCCCTCATCGAGCGCATCACGCGCATCCACGTCACCGAGGAGGCCCGCCACGTCTCCTTCGCCCGCCAGGTCCTCGAGCGTGACGTCCCCCGCCTGGACCCGGTCCGCCGTCACCTGCTGGCGATGACCTCCCCCGTGGTGCTCGGGACCATGGCCCGCCTCATGGTCTTCCCCCCCGGTGATCTCCTCCGCCACTGCGGGGTGCCCCGGTCGGCCGCCCGCGAGGCCCGGCGATCCCCCGCCGGGCGCCAGCTCCTCCGGGACTCGGTGGCCAAGCCCCGCCGGCTGCTCGCCAACCTCGGCCTGGTCAACCCGGTGTCGAAGCTGCTCTGGCGGGCCGCGGGCGTCTGGGACGAGCCCACCGCCGAGAGGAGGGACGACCAGGCCACCGGGACCCGGACGGGGCGGACCGAGGAGGCGTCGTGACCGCCGTCGCCGAGCCGGTGACGCCCGAGGCCCCGGGGGGCCGTCGCCAGGCGGTCAGGGTGCTCGTCGCCGGGGCGGGGTTCGCCGGGCTGGGGATGGGGATCCGCCTCCTCCAGGCCGGTGTCTCCGATTTCGTGATCCTCGACCGGGGAGACGAGGTGGGGGGCACGTGGCGGGACAACACCTATCCCGGGGCCGCCTGCGACGTGCCGTCCCACCTGTACTCGTTCTCCTTCGCCCCCAACCCGGACTGGTCCTCCTCCTTCTCCTCCCAGCCCGAGATCCAGGCCTACCTCCGGGGCTGCGCGGATCGGTTCGGGCTGAGGCCCCACCTCCGCATGGGCCACGAGCTCCTGGCCGCCCGGTGGGCCGAGGAGGACCGGCGGTGGTACGTCGACACGAGCGGGGGGTCCTTCGTGGCCCAGGTCCTGGTCTCGGCCACCGGCGCGCTCTCCGACCCCTCGGTGCCGGCGCTGCCCGGCCTGGACACCTTTGAGGGCACCGCCTTCCACTCGGCGCGCTGGCGCCACGACCACGACCTGGCCGGGGAGCGGGTGGCCGTGGTGGGCACGGGCGCCTCGGCCATCCAGATCGTCCCCCAGATCCAGCCCCGGGTCGACCACCTGAGCGTGTTCCAGCGCACGCCCCCGTGGATCGTCCCTCGCCTGGATCGGCGGTTCACCCGGCTCGAGCGCCTGGCCTTCCGCCACCTCCCCCTCGTCCAGCGCCTGGCCCGGAGCGCCATCTACTGGGGCCGGGAGTCCTACGTCGCAGGCTTCGCCGGCAGCCAGAGGCTCATGGCGGGCGCCGAGGCCCTGGCCAGGGCCCATCTGCGCCGCCAGGTCCCCGACCCCGCCCTGCGCGACCGGCTGACCCCCACCTACACGATCGGGTGCAAGCGGATCCTCGTCTCCAGCGACTACTACCCCGCCCTCACCCGACCCAACGTGGACCTGGTGCCACATGGGGTGACAGAGGTCAGACCGCGGTCGGTCGTGGCCGCCGACGGCACCGAGCACCCGGTGGACTCGATCATCTTCGGCACGGGGTTCCAGGTGACCGACATCCCCGTCGCCCGGCGGGTCACCGGGAGATCGGGCCACACCCTGGCGGCGTGCTGGTCCGAGGGGATGCACGCCCACCGGGGGACCACCGTGCCCGGGTTCCCCAACCTCTTCCTCCTGGTGGGGCCCAACACCGGTCTCGGGCACACCTCCCAGGTGATCATGATCGAGGCCCAGATCGCCTACGTCGTGGAGGCCCTCCGCCACCTGGACACCCGGGGGGCCGCGGTGGCCGAGGTCCGC
>DASQQH010000155.1:0-3163 GCA_035643555.1 Acidimicrobiales bacterium
GGACGCGCCTGCGGGGCCCCCGGCATCACGGCCCGGGCGTCACGCCGTAGTAGCTGGCGAGGCGGGCGTCGTCCTCCTCGCTCATCGGGCGGTACCGCTCGGGGGTCGGGGCGCCCTGGACGAAGGTCCGGTCGAAGGGGATGACCACCTGCCCGCCCACGCACTCCGCTCCTTCGACGGGGACGAAGTCCACACGGTGGCGGATCGAGCCGGCTCGGACCTCGAGCCACAGCGGCCGCCCGGTGCGGTCGTCCCTGAAGAAGTCCTCCAGCTTGCCCAGCTTCTCGCCGTTGCGGTCCAGGACCGGGCGGTGAAAGAGCTCGTGCAGCTCATCGGGACCCAGCTCCACCCTCATCTCGTCCTCCCTTGCCGATCACAACCTCGAGGCCGCTCCCCAGGCCCTGGGACCCGACCCCGCGGCCGGGGCCGCCCCGGGCGCCCGGCCGAGGCGGTCTTCTTGTCCCGCTCCACCGGGGATGGCCTCGGGGGCTCACGGACCGTCCTCGGGTGTGTCGACCTGCGGGCGTCGTCGGGGCCCCCGAACCCGCCCGAGGGCCGCCCCGAGGGTGTCGGCCGGCCGGCCCCGGTCGGGCACCGGAGGGAACCGGCCGTGGCCGCGCCCGACGACGGTGTCGGATGGACGGGGAAAGCCCGGTCGCTCCTCTCCTGGGGGCCGGGCCACCACAGCCTGGCGATGTCGCCGCCGGCGACGGCCAGGGGCCGGCGAGCCCCGCCCGCCGGGGACCGCCAGGGGGTTGGCCGGTGGTCGCACGGCGCCGGGGCTGCGACGTCGGACATCGGGTGGAGTCGCCTTGCTACGCGGACCGGTCGAGCTCCTGGACGAGGGTCCGGGCGAAGGGCTCGACCGCCGTGTGGTTCCGCCCGGACACGAGCAGGGGCCTGGCATCGCTGTCGACGTGCACGTCGGCGTCCACGTAGCGTCCCCCGGCATTCTTCACGTCGGAGGCGATCGCCGACGCACAGGTGAGGGCGCGGGTGGCCACGCCGCCGGCCTCCGCCAGGACCCAGGGCCCGTGGCAGATCACACCCACCGGGCGGCCAGAGACGACGAACCGGCGTACCAGCTCCACGGCGGTGGCGTCCGCTCGCAGCGTGTCGGGCCCGCCCAGCCCCCCGGGCAGGACCAGGCAGTCGAACGCTCCCGGCCGGGCCTCGGCCAGGGCCAGGTCGGCGGGGATCGTGTCCTGGGGCTCGATGTAGTGGTAGCCCCGTACCGGGCGGCCGCCGGGGGTGACGACCTGGACGTTCGCGCCGGCCTGTTGGAGGTCGCGGCGCGGGGTGGTCACCTCCACCTGCTCGACACCGTCGGCGCAGAGAATGCCGACCACCTTGGCTCTTACGTCTTCCACGGAATCCCTCCCCGATTCACGCCAGCACGCTCTTCCTCGACAAGTCGGGGCTTACCCAACAAAGGTGCTCGCGTACACCGTCGTTCCCGCAGGGACGGGACGCCGCCTGCCTTCCCGCCACGGGCCGGTACTTTGGGACGCTCCTGCCGGCGGCGTCGGCGCCCCCGCCACCGAAGGTTTCCTCCCGCCGGATCACCCGAACGAGCCCCCGGGACAACGGTTAGCGGCATTCGCAGCAGCCGAGGCGCTCACGGGACCAGGAATGCCTTTCGCCCGACGCGGTAGGAGGGTCGCGCCCCGGCCGAGGTTCTTGGCTGGGCGGGCCGGTCCGGCCTCAAGGCCTGGCCCCGGATGGCCCCCGCCCAGACAGCCTGCTGGGGAGCATCCGAGCCCTCCCCGTCGCCCGGTCGGGGGGCGGGTTGTCGCCAGGAGGCCGACGATGGGACGGCTCGGGCCTGTTGGGCCCCCCTTCCCGGACGGCAAGGTCACCACGTCGTGGGGGGTTAGGCCCTACTAACGACGGAGGTGCGTGGGTACGCGCCAACCATGGCAGCTGACGATCGCGAGTCCCCCGACCTCGGTGCTTACCTCGAGCACGCCCGGGCCGAGGCGCACCAGACCATCGCCGGCTACCGGTCCGACCCGGACCTGGCACGGATGGGCGCGCACCTCCGGGTCCTTGTTGGCCAGCTCTCGAACCTGCAGGAGGTGCGTGACGACACGCTCCGTCGCAGCCTCCGCAACCTCGACGACGACGCCGACTATCTCCGCCGGTACGACGAGGCCCGCCAGCACCTGCTGGAGGTCCTCCTCGCCCTCGACGACCGCTCGGCGGGGGTGGGTCCCCGGGATGTCCTGCAATCCCGGCCGGCCTGGCTGGACGCCCTGGTCCAGGAGCTGTCCCAGCGGATGACAGACGTCGACCACTTCGAGGCGACCGAGCTGGTGCCCTTCCTCGAGGAGCGCCTCGGGCCCGACTCGATGGCCGAGCTCGGACGCCGGGCCGTCCGGGTCCGCCGACACGGGATGTCCCATACCCACACGGGCTTTCCCCCCGCCGACGAGCGGTCGCGGCTCGGGCGGGCCGTTGCCGCATTGATGGACCGCCTGGACGACAGTCCCACCCACGCCGACGAGGCGCTCCAGGAGGGAGGGGAGGAGGGACCGTAGTGGCCCTCCGGCCAGGCGGGTGGCCCGGCACGGGCGGGGCCACCCGCCGGCCCGCCGTGCGGCGCCCCGCCGGCTGGCGGCCGATCTCCCCGCGGTTTGCTCCCCGGCTGGGGCTCGGGGGCGCTCATGACGACCGACCCGCTGCTCATGAGGTCGGTGTCATGTCGGTGGCGTCTGTCACGTGGGAGCCTGGGCCTCGGGGCGAGGTGGTCGTGGAGAACGCCCATGGTGGCCAGGCGCCCGGCGGCGGCGGGCACCCGGCCCGCCGGGTGCCCAACCCACGTCCGGGCGTCGTGTCCGACCGCGGTGGGCAACGCTTTGTCCTCCCGGATCCCGGCGGGTCCGCGCCGACCCCCAGAGGTCCGGCGAGCACCTCGGCTCGCCGGGGTGGGGGACAGCCAGGCGACCACCTCGTTCAGCCGTTCCTGACAATGGCTATTGCCAGCAGGAGGGGCAGCGGCTCGGCGGCCCGGGGGTCGACGGGCCCACCGGCGGCGCTCGGGTGGGCGGTGGGGCTGACCGGTGGTCAGGACGCTGGGGTGTGGTTGACCATCCAGCGGATGCCGTAGCGGTCGAGGATGACGCCCCAGTAGGCGCCCCACGGCATGTCGGCCATCGGGGAT
>DASQQH010000156.1:0-7873 GCA_035643555.1 Acidimicrobiales bacterium
CCCCGCCGGCGGCCAGCAGGCTCTGCGACCGCATGGTGGCCGCGGGCCTGGTCCTGCGGGAGCTCAACCCCGCCAACCGCCGGGAGGTCACCCTGCGTCTGTCCCCTGACGGCACGGCCCTGCTGGCCGAGCTGTCGGCCCGACGCCGGGAGCAGCTGGTCGGGATCCTCCGGGCCATGCCCCCGGCCGGGCGGGAGGCCCTGGTGTCGGGCCTGCGGGCCTTCGCCGCCCAGGGCGCCTCGGGCCCACCAGGGCGAGGTGCCACCAGGGCGCCGTCAGGCGAGGGTAGGCAGGGAGGCGGGGCGTACGGTCTGCGATTGTTGTGGTAGGGCGCTCGATGTGGCAGCGACGAGCCCCGAACCGTGCCCGGTCCGAGCAGGCCCGGACCGTGGCCCGTCCCTGCCGGGCCCGGGGTGCCAGGCCCGACTGCGGTCCCGGCCCGAGGGCACCGACGCCGGGCCGGCCGGGGTCCTCCGCTGGCGCGTGAGCGCCGGGGCCCCGGAGCGGGCGCCCGGGCGGGGACGGCCCGTCGCCGGCTCGGCCAGTCTCGCCGGTCCTGGGGGACACCCGCACCTGCCGGGTCTGGACAGCACCGCCAGCGCGCGACGCCCGGGTCGGCGCCCGCCGGGCCCGTTCCGTCGATGGCACCAGGCCCCGGCGGCGTGGGGGCTCCTGGGACAGCGACGAGGTCGGCCCCGGTTGCCCCAGACGCCTACCTCGGCGGCGGTGGTTGGCCTGACGTGGTCGTGGTGGTGGGTCCGGGCGCGGTCGTCGTGGGCGGGGTGGTGGTTGGCGACGTCGACGTCGTGGTGGTCGAGCCTCCCGACGTGGTGGATCCCGTGGTGGCAGGAACGGCGGTGGTCGAGGTGGTCGAGGGGCGCCTCGCCGTGGACGGTGTCGTGGTCGGTGACGAGGCCGTGGTGGGTGACACGACGGCCCGGGTGGGCGACGGGTCACCGGCTGGGAGGGATGAACGCGGCGGTGCCGGCCGGAGGGTCGACCCGTGGACCGAGCGGCCCGACACCGCGAGGACCACGACCGAGCCCCGCGGACCCACGTGACCTCCTGCTGGGCTCTGGGCCAGCACGACCCCCGCGGGGCCGGGCGCGGGACCGACCGACTCCCGTACGAGGAAGCCTCTGGCGCGGGCCGCGGCAGCCGCGCTCGGGAAGGTCCGGTCGAGGACATCGGGCACCAGGACGGATCGGACCGGCACCACCCTGCTGGCCAACGTCGCCCGTTGGCTCGGCCGCAGGGTGCCGCCCAGGGCTGCGGCGATGAAGTAGGACTCGATGGCCACGCCGGCCAGCAGGACGGCCACGATGGCCGCGTAGGCCTGGGGGGCACCCCTGCGTCGCCTCCGGTGCTTGCCTCGCCGCCCACCGCCCCGCCCTCGCAGCGGGTCACTGCGTGGGCGATTCCGGGTCCGCCGTGACGCCATCGTCTCCTCCTGTGCTCGGGCCTCCTCTTAGCTCCCCGGCGGGCGGCGCACAACCCACGGCCGGACGGCGCGGCCCAAACCCCCACGGGGAGTGAGCAGGGTTCCCGGGTCGGGGGAGGTGGCAACGGCTCGTCGGTGTTCCCCCCGACCCGGTCGGGGCCGACCGTCGCCCGTCCGGGCGGCGAGTCCACCACCGCTCGGCGTTGGCCCCGCCCCGGGCGCGCGGGGCCTCGCCATGCTCCACGGAGCGAGGGGCGCCAGTGCGGGTCAGACCGACCCCGCCGTGCCCGCTGGGGGGCCGATCGTCTCAGCGGCTCCGGCGGAGGTGTCCCACCGGTGATCGCCGGGTGGACCCCCCGGGGTGGGACGGTCCGCGCCGACGATCGGTGCCCAGGGCGAGCAGGCCGGTCGCCGTGGTGCACAGGGCCGAGGCCTGCGTCGCCGCGGCGACGACCCGGTCCACGAGGAGCTCCCGCTGCCCGCTGAGCGCCCCCCGGTGGCGTCCTCCCCGTGCGGTGGTGGCGTAGCGTCCAGGTTCCATCGGCGGCCCGCTCACCACCCGACCGTACTCCCCGGGAACCAGCCATTCCATCATCCCGGGGCCTGGTCGATGAGGGGCGGGCCACCCATACCGGTCACCCGGGTGGCCGAGCCGGCACGGCGCGTCAGGGCCGTGGGGTATAGCCCCGGAGCACGCGGGTAGGGATCCCCGGCATGTGTCATCGGCGTCGCGCCCGGCTGCACGGTGACCCCCTCGGTCCAGCCCAGGCCCGCCAGATGGTTGACGAGAGTTTCGGGATGCTGGCCGACGAGGTGCGAGGCGACGTCGCCCTGGTCACCTCGGAACTGGTCACCAACGCCTACGAGGCCGGCGCCCGGACCATCGACGTCGATCTGTGGGTGCATCACGGCCTGGTCCAGGTGGGGGTCGCCGACACGGCGCCGGGGGAACCCGTCCTTGCCGACAGCTCCACGGAGGCGACCTCGGGCCGGGGCCTCGGGATCGTCGACGCCCTCGGTGAGCACTGGGAGGTGGAGGAGGCCACCGGGCTGGGCAAGGTGGTGCGGTGCTCCCTCCGCCTCCCCCTGCCACTCTCCTCAGCCTGGGCGGCGTGCTCCTGTCGGGGCTGTGCCTGTGGTTCCCGGACCGGGAGCGGCTGACCCCCGCCCGGTCGTCTCTCCAGAGCGCACCACCCGGTGGCAACGAGCCGGTGGACCCGGGCCAGCGTTGGGGCCTCGTCGTGGGGGAGTCGCCGGACCCCCCGGCGCGGTGGGCGGCCCACCACCAGCCTCCTCCCGGGGTCGTCCTGGCCACGCCATGCCGCGGCGCGCCGTCGGCCCCGGTCCAGCACCGGGCCGTCGCCACGTCGGCTCGAAGACCGGGGCCCTGGTTGGTCGGCGGTGGCGGCATCGGGCCAGGAGCAGGTGGTCGAGGCGAGGTTCCCGGTGTCCCGGCGTCGTGGGGTCTGCTCGCCGGTGGTCGCCCAGGGGGCGCTGCGACGCCGACAGCCGGGCGAGCCGACATCGGTCGCCCACCCCACCCGCCACGCTGATCGAGGCGTCCCGGGCGCCGGCGACGGTCCGCGGCGACGCCTCGGCCGCCTGTCCGGCGACGAGCGAGGTGGTCGTGGCTGGGCGCGGGGCCCGCTCCCTGCCAGGTGGAGGGCCGTTGCCACTGCGGAATCGGGTGTGGTTGGATTGCCCGGGGCGGGGTCGTGGGGGAATGGCAGGGGCGACGAGCCGGCAGGCGCCACGGAGGAGCCGACATGGCGAGGAGCGGCGGGAGCGGGGGTAACGGCGCCAGCGTCGCCGTGCTCGGCCCGGGTGGCGTGGGTGGGCTGCTGGCCGGGCTGCTCGCCCGGCAGGGGGAGCAGGTCCTGTGCCTTGCCGGGGAGGACACGGCGTCGCACCTCAACCAGGAGGGGCTGGCGGTGCGGAGCGGCCAGTTCGGGAACTTCCAGGTTCCCGTGCGCGCCGCTCCCGAGCTGGCGGAGCCGGTGGGGGCGTGTCTGGTGACGGTGAAGGCGACCTCCCTCGACCAGGCGCTCCGCCGCCTGCCCCCCTCCGCTCTCGGCCCCGGGCTGGTGGTGCCGTTCCTGAACGGCACCGAGCACGTCGACCTCCTGCGCGCCACGTACCCACCCGGCCAGGTGCTCCCCGCCACGATCAGGGTGGAATCCACCCGCGTGGGTCCAGGGGAGATCCATCATGAGAGCCCGTTCGCGGCGGTCCAGCTCGCTTCCTCGGAGCAACCCCAGGCCGTCGCCCTGGCCGGGGCGCTCCAGCGAGCGGGCGTCGAGGTCGCATGGCGGGACGACGAGGTGGCCATGCTCTGGGACAAGCTGGGCTTCCTGGCGCCCCTGGCCCTCCTCACGACCGAGGCCGGGGCCCCGGTCGGCGTGGTGCGCTCCGAGCGGCGCGACCAGCTTCTCGCCGTGGTGGAGGAGGTGGCCGCCGTGGCGCGCTCGGCCGGGGTCGAGGTCGACGCCGGTGCCGTGGTGGGACTGCTCGACCGGGTCCCGGGGACCATGCGATCCTCGATGCAGCGCGACGCCGAGGCTGGGAGATCCGTCGAGGTCGAGGGCATCGGCGGGGCCGTCCTCCGGGCGGCCGCAGCCGCCGGGGTGCCCGTACCTGCCACCACAAGGGTGGTGGAGCGCCTGCGGGAGCGGTTCGGAGACCGGTGACCGTCGAGCGGCCGAGGTGGCCGGTCGACGGGAACCACGGAGACGGGCACCGCCGGGACCCCACTGGCCGGCGCCCCTCCCTTGGTGGCCGGGCTGGCGGAGCCCTGCCGCATCGGGGGGCTCCTCGGGCGGAGCTGGCCCGGCCCCCTTCCCTCGATGGTCGCCGTCCCCAGGTGGGGATGGGTGGCGCCTCCCGGCAGGGGCCACCAGGGCGCATCCGGTCGACCACCGGCCGACCGCCGGCGGGTCTCAGGTCGGCTGGGCCACCGCGGAGGGCGTACGCAGGGAGCCCTCGGTATCCCAGGCCTCCCAGGTCTCGGCGATCTTGCCTCCCTCCAGGCGGTGGATGGAGATGGCGTCGACCCACACCTCCCGTTGGGTGTCGGCGACGTTCTGCACCAGACCGACAGGGGCGCCGGTGCCCACCCACCTCACCACCACCCGGTCGCCCGTGGAGAACAGGTCCTCGACGTCCCGGTGCTCCCGCATCGCCTGCCGGTGGGCGGAGACCGTCGCCACCACGCCTTGCGGGCCGTCGCCGGTTGGTCCCTGGGGACCGTGGAAGCGGTGGTCCTCGGTGAACAGCTGAGGTGCGACCTCCTCCCGCCCCTCGTTGCACACCTCCTCGTAGAAGCGTCGGACGGTCCGCTCCTCCGCCGTGGCCGGGCGCGACCCTGCCGGCCGTCGCCGGCTCCGCCTTCCCCAGAACGGCCACAGCGCCGGCACGGTCAGCGCCACGATGAGGTAGGCGTACGTCGTATCGTCAATACCAGTTACTTTCCCAGCCTCCGGACGGGCCGGTCAAGGGTCGCCGGTGGTCGCCACGGTCGGGTCCGACCCGGGGCGCCAGCTCCGCCCCGCCGGTTCGGCCATGGAACACTGGGGGCCATGCAAGTGATGAACCTCTCCGAGGAGCAACGGGCATTCAGGGCCTCGCTCCGCCAGTTCTGCGAGGACAAGCTCGCTCCGCGGGCGGGGGAGGTGGACCGGACGGCGCGGTTCCCCTGGGACAACTTCCACGACTGCGTGGCCATGGAGCTGCCGGCTCTGGGCGTGCCGGCCGAGTACGGCGGCGCCGGGGCGGACCACGTGACCCAGGCCATCATGGTGGAGGAGCTCTCCCGGGTGTGCGCCTCCACCGCCCTGATGATGCTCATCTCGAAGCTGGGGATGATCCCCGTCATGGGCTGGGGCTCGGAGGAGCTGCGGCGTCGCTACCTCCCGCGGGTGGCGAGTGGCGCCGCCCAGGCCAGCTACTGCCTGTCCGAGCCCGACGCGGGCTCCGACGTGGCCGCCATGACCACCCGGGCGGTCCGCGACGGTGAGGACTACGTGGTGAGCGGGACCAAGTACTGGGTCACCAATGCCGGCATCTCCGACACCTACACGGTCTTCGCCAAGACCGACCCCGCCGGTGGCCACCGCGGGATCACGGCCTTCCTGATCGAGGCCGACTGGGGGGTGCAGGTCGCCAAGCTCGAGGAGAAGCTGGGGGTGCGGGGCAGCCCCACGGGGGAGATCGTCCTGGACGAGGTCAGGGTGCCCTTCGCCAACCGGATCGGCGAGGAGGGCCAGGGGTTCTACATCGCCATGGCCACCCTGGACCGGAGCCGGCCGACCATCGGCGCCCAGGCCGTGGGGATCGCCCAGGGGGCGATCGACTACGCCTCCTCCTACCTGCAGGGGCGGCGGCAGTTCGGCCGCCCCGTCGCCGAGTTCCAGGGCCTCCAGTTCATGCTGGCCGACATGGCCATGCGCACGGAGGCGGCCCGGGGGCTGGTCTACCGGGCGTGCGCGATGATCGACGAGGCCAGCCCCGAGCTCACCATGACCGGGGCCATGGCCAAGTGCTTCGCCGCGGACACCGCCATGGCGGTCACCACCGACGCCGTGCAGCTCCTGGGAGGATACGGCTACACCAAGGACTTCCCCGTGGAGCGGATGCTCCGGGACGCCAAGATCACCCAGATCTACGAGGGGACCAACCAGATCCAGCGGCTGGTGATCGGGAAGAAGCTCCTCGGCTGACCGATCCCGGGGCGGCCCGGCTCCGCCCCGGGGAGCCGCCGCCCGGGGAAGGGCCCCCTCACCGCAGCTCGCTGGCCGAGGCCACGATCTCGGTGCCGTAGTAGGTGTGGAGGTAGCCGAGCGCCCGCTCCTGGCGGGTGGCGACCGGCTCGTGCGACCCGGGGCCGTAGACGGCCGTGGCCTCCGCCACCACCGTCACCGGGATGTGGGCCACAAAGGCGTCGTAGGCGGTGTGGCGAACACAGCAGTCCGTGTGCTGCCCGGCGATCACCAGCCGGTCGATGCCCCGGGCCCGGATCGTCGCCAGGAGGTCGGTCTGGGTGAACGCCGAGTAGAAGCGCTTGGGGACGACCAGGTCGGTCGCCTCGGGCTTCAGCGGGTCGATCACCTGGGCCCCCGTGGTGTCCTGCATCGCGTGCTCGCCGAACTGGCGCAACTCGATGTCGCCGGGATGATGGGCGTCGTTGCCGTAGAGCACCACCCAGTCCAGGTCGCGGGCCACCGTGAGGAGGCCGGCGATGGGGACGACGGTCTGCTCGGCGGCGGGGTTGGCGAGCGTGCCGCTCATGAAGTCGTTCAGCATGTCGACGACGAGGAGTCCGGTGGTCATGGTGGGTTCCCTTCCTCTCGCGGTCACCGCCTCGACGAAGGGCCCGTGGTGCCGGGTCCTCCGAGCGGTCGTCACCCGGAACCCTCCCCGGCTGGCCGTGCCACTGAACCGGGCGGCGTCCGGGTCGATCCGTCGACCCGACGCCGCCGTCGAGTGTGTCGCCCGTGCCCTGGCGAGCCTCACGCCCTGGCTGGCGGCGGGAGGCGGTGGTCGTGGCCAGGGCGCCTCTCCCCGGAGGTGGCCCACGGTCCGCCGGGAGGGCGGCCGGACCGAGGCGCCCGCCAGCGGGTCTCTTCCAGGCGCGTCCCCCCGGCGACGAGTGGTGGCCGGGGTGGCCCCGGGTGCCGGGGATGGACCGACGGGGCCGCGACCACGGGCGGGCGCCGGAGCCCCGAGCGGTGTTCAGGCCCCCGTGAGGGCGGGAACCACCTCCTCGCCCAGGCGTCGACTGTGGGCCGGCGCCTCGGGCGCACCGCAGGCGGGCTGGAGGGTGAGGACCTGGGCCCCGGCGTCGACGTACTCGCGCAACCGGCGGACGACCTCGCCAGGTGTGCCGGTGACCAGGTAGCGACCGGGGGGCCCGTTGAAGTCCGTCTGGTAGGTGGCGCTCGCCGCCTCGACGGCGGTCCGGTGGGCGGCGTGGCCGTCGGGGCCGGCGTTGACGAACAGGTGCGTGGCGGTGCGCACCGACCCCGGCCCCCGCCCCACCTCGGCCTCGGTGGCCCGCAGCAGCTCGAGGCTCCGGGACAGGCGCTCGGGGGTGTAGAGGTAGGGGTACCAGACGTCGCCCATCCGCGCCGCTCGGCGTATGGCGGCGTCGGCCCGGCCCGCCACCCAGATCGGAGGGCCGCCGGGCTGGGCGGGTGGCGGTTGCAGGCGGCCGCCGGCGAACCGGGTGAAGCGCCCCTCGAAGCTGACCTCGTCGCCCGACCACAGGGCACGCAACACGGCGAGGGCCTCGTCGGTGCGGGCCCCCCGCTGGGTGCGGAGAACGCCCGCCGCGTCGAACTCGGTCGGGTTCTCCCCACCGATGCCGATCCCCACCGACAGCCGACCGCCCGACAGGCGGTCCAGGTCCGCGGTCATCTTGGCCAGCAGCGCCGCGGC
>DASQQH010000157.1:0-6752 GCA_035643555.1 Acidimicrobiales bacterium
CGGCCCTCGAGACCTACGGGCCCTCAGGGGGGTGGCTGGTCCGGGTCGTGGCCAACCTCTACCCCGCCTTCGACGGCGAGGAGCCCCTGATCGTGACCACCCGGGGACCGGTGTTCTCCCAGGCGCCGGCCAGCGGCATCCACGAGGTCCTGGTCATCTCGCCCAACCACGCCGACACCTGGGCCGAGCTGACCGAGCCCCAGGTGAAGCTGGTCATGGCGGCCATCCGGGACCGCATCGACGGCCATGAGCACACCCCGGGGCTGCGCTACAGCCAGGCCATCGTCAACGCCGGCCGGGAGGCGGGGGCGTCGATCGAGCACCCCCACGGGCAGCTGCTCGGCATGTCCTTCGTCCCCCGGGAGCTCGTCGACGAGCAGGCCGGGTTCGCCCGCTTCGCCGGCGGGTGCCTGCTGTGCACGACCGTGGACGCCGAGCTGGACGTCGGCCACCGCATCGTGGAGGCCTCCGACGGGGCGGTGGTGCTGTGCCCCTTCTGGAGCGGTGTGCCCTTCGAGATGCTGGTCGTCCCCCGCCACCACGGCCCCCACCTCCACCACAGCGACCAGGCCAGCCTGGAGGCGGTGGGCCAGTCCATGCAGATGGCGGTGAAGCTCCTGCGCCAGCGCCTGGGGGACGTCCCCTACAACCTGGTGTTCCACTCTGCCCCCTACCGGGTCTCCGGCCCCTACCACTGGCACGTCCACATCTGGCCCAAGCTCACCACCCTGGCCGGGTTCGAGCTGGGCACGGGGGTCCTCATCAACATCGTCCCCCCCGAGGACGCCGCCCAGGAGCTGGCGTCGAGGATCCCGGCCCACTGAGCCCGGATCCCGAGGAAGGGACCTCGGGGCTCAGCCCTCCACGAGCCACACCACTGCCAGGGGAGGCAGGGTCACCTCGACCGAGAACGGGTGGCCGTGCCAGGCCCGCTCGACGGCCCACACGGTGCCCCCGTTGCCCACCCCGCTCCCCCCGTAGCCCAGGGCGTCGGTGTTGAGCGCCTCCCGCCAGACCCCGCCGGCAGGCACGCCGATCCGGTAGCCGGAGCGGGGGACCGGCGACAGATTCGCCACGCAGACGAGCCTCGGGGCGGTCGCCTCCTCCCGCGTCCCCGGAAGCCGGAGGAAGGCCAGCACGTTGGCATCCACGTCGCTGGCGTCGATCCAGGCGAACCCGGTGGCCTCGGCGTCGGTCTCCCACAGGGCGGGCAGCCCGAGATAGGCCCGGTTGAGGTCCCGGACCAGGGACTGGACCCCGAGGTGCCCGCGGTCCTCGAGGAGGTGCCAGTCGAGGCTGCGGTCATGGGACCACTCCCGCCCCTGGGCCAGCTCGGCGCCCATGAACACCACCTGCTTGCCCGGGTGGGCCCACATCCACCCCAGCAGGGAGCGCAGGTTGGCCAGCTGCTGCCAGTGGTCCCCGGGCATCTTGGCGAGCAGTGACCCCTTGCCGTGCACCACCTCGTCGTGGGAGAGGGGGAGGACGAAGTTCTCGCTGTAGGCGTACACCAGCCCGAAGGTGAGCTCGTTGTGGTGGTGGCGACGGTACAGCGGGTCCTTGGCGAAGTAGTCGAGGGTGTCGTGCATCCAGCCCATGTTCCACTTGAAGCCGAACCCCAGCCCGCCCAGGTAGGTGGGCCGCGACACCCCGGGCCAGGCGGTGGACTCCTCGGCCACCATCACCGCCCCGGGCTGCTCGGCGTAGACCGCCTCGTTGAGCTCCTTGAGGAACGAGACGGCCTCGAGGTTCTCCCGTCCCCCGTAGCGGTTGGGGACCCATTCCCCCGGTCGGCGTGAGTAGTCGAGGTAGAGCATGGAGGCCACGGCGTCGACCCGCAGGCCGTCCACGTGGAACTCCCCCAGCCAGTACAGGGCGCTGGCGATGAGGAAGTTGCGTACCTCGGTGCGCCCGAAGTTGAAGACCAGGGTGCCCCACTCGGGGTGGGACCCCTGCCGGGGGTCGGCGTGCTCGTAGAGGGCGGTCCCGTCGAAGCGGGCCAGGGCCCAGTCGTCGCGGGGGAAGTGCGCCGGGACCCAGTCCAGGATCACCCCGATCCCCCGTCGGTGCAGGGCGTCCACCAGCTCCCGCAGGCCGTCGGGGTCACCGTGGCGGCCGGTGGGGGCGAAGTACGAGGTCACCTGGTAGCCCCAGGACCCGCCGAAGGGATGCTCGGCGAGGGGCATCACCTCCACGTGGGTGAACCCCAGCTCGGCCACGTACTCGGGCAGGACCTCGGCCAGTTCCCGGTAGGTGAGGGAACGGTCCCCCTCCTCGGGCACCCGCCGCCAGGAGCCGAGGTGGACCTCGTAGACCGACAGGGGGGCCCGGTGCCAGGCGGTGGCGTCCCGGCGCGCCAGCCACTCCTCGTCTCCCCAGGCGTGCCCGGTGGCGGCGGGGACCACGCTGGCGGTGCCCGGCGGGAGCTCCGCCCGCTGGGCGGCCGGATCGGCCTTCAGCCGGAGCTGGCGGTCGTCACCCAGGAGCTCGTACTTGTAGCGCAGGCCGGGCTCGACCCCGGGGACGAACATCTCCCACACGCCGCTCGAGCCCAGGCAGCGCAAGCGGTGGCGGCGGCCGTCCCAGCGGTTCCACTCCCCCACGACCCGCACCGACCTGGCGCTCGGGGCCCACACGGCGAAGGCGGTGCCCCACACGCCCTGGTGACAGCGGTGGTGGGCGCCGAGGACCTGCCACAGGCGATGGTGCCGACCCTCGCCGAGCAGGTGGAGGTCGACCTCGCCCAGGGTGGGCCAGAACCGGTACGGGTCCTCGTAGCGCTCCACCGCCCCCGAGGGAAACCGCGCCTCCAGCCGGTAGGGGCTGGCGGCGTCGCCCCCGGCGTCCGCCCCGGCCAGGACGCCCACCTCGGCCTCGAAGACCCCCGCCTCGTGGAGGCGGGTCATGGCCACCGCGGCCCCCCCGGCGGGCACCACGGCCATGGCCTCGGCGTCGGGGCACAGGGCCCGCACCGTCGTCCCGTGGGGCCCGAGGACGCGGTGGGGGTCGGGGTGCTCGTTGGCAACCAGTGCCTGGAGCTCGTCGCGCCGCAAGGTGAGGGTCATGGGCTGGTCCTTCCCACGAGCAGTCGGTGAAGCGCGTTGGTGGGGATGTCGGCCCAGGAGGGCCGGTAGGCGAGCTCGTAGCCCAGCTCGTAGGCGGCCTTCTCCACCTCCAGGGCCCACAGGACCACCTCCAGGTCCTCGACGCGTCCGGGAAGGAGGCCCCCCAGGCCGTGGGTGGAGAGGTAGCCCTGGAGGAAGCTGGCCCGGTTGCGCTGCTCCCATGCCCGGTCGAGGCGGGCAGGGTCGACCCGCTCGTGGTCACCCCGCTCCCGCAGGGCCACGGCCGTGGCGTAGTCGAGCGACCGGAGCATCCCCGCCACGTCCCGGAGCGGGGACGACCGCCGGCGCCGCTCGGCGAGGGGCCGGGCAGGCTCCCCCTCGAAGTCCAGGACGAACCAGCCCTGGTCGGTTCGCATGACCTGGCCCAGGTGGTAGTCGCCATGGACCCGGATGGACAGGCCCGGGCCGGACACCGCCCGGAGCCCGGCGACCACCTCGTCCACCAGCTCACGGGGGGGGAGGCCGGCCGACAGGTCGGCGACGGCCTCCTCGCCGGCTGTCACCGCCTGGACGACGGCCCAGGTGGCGTCCACCTGGGCCGTGACCCCCGCGGCCCAGGCCTCGGGGTCGCCCGGCTCCTCCCCGAAGGCGCGCTCCAGGGCCAGGTGGAGCTTGCCCGTCATCTCCCCCAGGCGTCGGGCCTCCGCGCCGAAGTCGCCACCGGCCGCGGCCACCACCTCCGGGCCGGCGACCGGGGGCGCCTCCTCCACGGGCGAGGCGGTGGGCTCCCCCGGCTCGGGCACCGGCGGGCCCGTCGAGGGCGCCGAGGCCTCGGCGCCCCAGGCGTAGAGGTCACGAAGCGAGGTGAGGGCCATGGCCCATCCCTCGGTGCCCCCTCGGAGGAACTCCTGGGCGATCGCCAGGTCGAGGTCGCCGTCGCGCCAGTGGCCGACCGGGGCCGCGATGTGGTTGAAGCCCACCTGGTCCAGGGCCAGGGTCACCTCCACCTCCGGGTTGGGGCCCGGCTGCAGCCTGCGGAAGACCTTGAGGATGATCCGGTCGTCGTAGACCAACGACGAGTTGGACTGCTCGACGCCCACCGTCCGCACCCGCTCGGTCGGCTCGGCCCGCCCCGTCACGAGCTCCAGGACCACCCGGGCCAGCTCCGGGTCGGCCAGCGCGTCGTAGGCCATGAGCCCGCCGGGCAGCGCGCCGAGGATGGGGCCCTCCTGGCCGGAGAGCAGGGCGGCCACCTCCTCGGCGGGGCGGATCCCGACCAGCACCTGGTAGGTCGCCCCCCCCGCCGTGGCCAGCACCCTGGCGAGGACGGGGGGACCGGGACGGAGGAGCTCGATCGTTTCCACCCGAGCCTCCACCGCGGCCTCCGGTGAGCCGGCGAACCACCGCTGGCGGGCCAGGAAGGGGCCCAGGAGGGCTGTCAGCTCGGGAGGAAGGGCGGTGGTGCTCACTGGGGATCACCCTCCTCGGCCAGCAGGAACCAGTAGAAACTGTAGGGGCCGAGGGTGACGAAGTAGGGCAGCTCCCCGATCGGGGGGAAGGGGACCCGACCCAGGAGCTCGATGGGTGTGCGGCCCGCCCACCGGTCCAGGGTGAGCTGCACGGGCTGAGCGAACCGGCTCAGGTTGTTGACGCAGAGCACGATGTCCTCCCGGTCCGATCCGGGGTCGGTCTCGGTGCGCACGAAGGCCAGCACGGAGGGGTTCTCGGCCGCCAGCACCTCGAAGGTGCCGGTGCCGAACAGGGGGTGCTGGCGGCGCACGTCGAGCATCCGCCTCATCCAGTGGAGGAACGAGCTCGGGTTGCGCATCTGGGCCTCGACGTTGACGGCCTGGTAGCCGTACACGGGGTCCATCAGCGGCGGCAGGTAGAGCTGGGCGAAGTCGGCGCGGCTGAACCCCGCGTTCCGGTCCGGGGTCCACTGCATCGGCGTCCGCACCCCGTCACGGTCCCCCAGGTAGATGTTGTCGCCCATCAGCAGCTCGTCGCCGTAGTAGAGGACCGGGCTGCCCGGCATCGAGAAGAGCATGGCGTGGAGGAGCTCGGCGACCCGGCGGTCGTTGTCCACCAGGGGGGCCAGGCGACGGCCGATGCCGATGTTGCGCTTCATCCTGGGGTCCTTGGCGTACTCGGCGTACATGTAGTCACGCTCGTCGTCGGTGACCATCTCCAGGGTGAGCTCGTCGTGGTTCCGCAGGAAGATCCCCCACTGGCAGCCCTCGGGGATGTCGGGGGTGTTGGCCAGGATCTCGGTGATGGGATAGCGCTGCTCCCGCCGCACGGCCATGAACATGCGGGGCATCACCGGGAAGTGGAAGCACATGTGGCATTCGTCGCCGTCGCCGAAGTAGTCGACCACGTCGGTGGGCCACTGGTTGGCTTCGGCCAAGAGGACCCGGCCCGGGTGGGAGTCGTCGACCTCCTTGCGGAGGCGCCGCAGGTAGTCGTGGGTCTCGGGCAGGTTCTCGCCCGTGGTGCCGTCCCGCTCGAACAGGTAGGGCACGGCGTCCAGGCGGAAGCCGTCCAGGCCGATGTCCAACCAGAACCTGACCACGTCCAGCATGGCCGTGGCCACCTCGGGATTGGCGTAGTTCAGATCCGGCTGGTGGGAGAAGAACCGGTGCCAGTAGTACTGCTGGCGTTGGGGGTCCCAGGTCCAGTTCGACTTCTCGCTGTCGACGAAGATGATCCGGGCCTCGGCCCACCGCTGGTCGTCGTCGTTCCACACGTACCAGTCCGCCTTGGGGTTCCTGCGGTCCTGGCGCGACTCGACGAACCAGGGATGGGCGTCGCTGGTGTGGTTCATGACCAGGTCGGCGATGATCCGGATCCCCCGGGCGTGGGCGGCCTCGATCAGGTTGACCGCGTGGCCCAGGTCCCCGTACTCGGGGAGGATGGTGAAGAAGTCGCTGATGTCGTAGCCCCCGTCCCGGAAGGGCGACTGGTAGAACGGCAGCAGCCAGAGGCAGTCGATGCCCAGCCAGGACAGGTAGTCGAGCTTCTCGGTGAGCCCGGCGAGGTCGCCGGTGCCGTCCCCGTTGGCGTCGTAGAAGCCCCGGACGGGCACCTCGTAGAACACCGTGCGCTGGTACCAGCGCTGTTCGGGGAGCGGGAGGGGCTCCCGGCGGGGGGTGTCGCTGCCACCGATGCTCATGGGGCACGCAGGTGCAGGATGTGTGCCGGCTCCTGCCAGGGGTCGAGGCGGACGTAGGGGTTGGGGCCCACCCACTGGAACTCCTGGCCGGAGAGCTCGTCGGCGGCGAGGTAGGGCCGGTCCCAGGGCAGGCCGAGGGGGCCGAGGTCCAGGCCGAGGACGTCCTCCTGGGTGTGCCAGGGATCCAGGTTGACCACGACCAGCACCACGTCGGAGCGGTCGTCGGTGTATCGGGAGTAGGCGAGGATGGCCGGGTTGCTGGCGTCGTGGAAGACGAGGTTGCGCAGGACGCCCAGGGCCGGATGGCGGCGGCGGATGTCGTTCACCCGGGCGATGAAGGGGGCCAGGGTGTCGGGCCGGGACCAGTCCCGCGCCTTGATCTCGTACTTCTCGCTGTGGAGGTACTCCTCGTTGCTGGGCGAAGCCGGCTCGTTCTCGTACAGCTCGTAGCCGGAGTACACCCCGTAGGAAGGTGACAGGGTGGCTGCCAATACGAGCCGGAGGGCGAAGGCGCT
>DASQQH010000158.1:0-3495 GCA_035643555.1 Acidimicrobiales bacterium
CCTGGCCGGCCTGGCCGGACCGGAGGAGGAGGGCCGGGCGACCGGGGCGGGTCGGGCCCTGGTGGCCCACCTGCGCCGGGGTGGTCGGCCACCGGGCGCCGCGCCCGGGGCGCCGGCGTGGACCCGGGCCTGATGCGGCCCCCGGTCCCCCGGGGTGGGAGGTGGAGGTAAGGGGCCGGGCCGCGCGAGCCCGGCCGGGGCTCAGCCGCCCGACACCGCCGGCAGGACCGTGACCTCGGCCCCCTCGGCGAGGAGGGTGTGGAGCCCCGCCAGGTCCCTGGCGTTGTCGCCGCCCACGAAGACGTTCACGTGCCGGCGCAGGTGGCCGGCCTCGTCGCGGACCCGCCGGGCCACCCCGGGATGGGTGGCGGCGAGCGTGTCGAGGACCGCGGCCAGGGTGACCGGGGGGGGAAGGTCGAGCTCCAGGGTGGCCGATCCCCCGGCGTGGAGGCGCAGGGCCGAGGCCAGGCGGACCACCACGGTCACCCCACCACCCCCGTCGTGACGCACAGCACCGGGGGCAGGTGGCGGGCGAGGACGGCCCAGCTCGTCCCGCCGTCGGGGGAGGAGAAGACCTCCCCGGTGCGGGTCCCCAGGTACAGCCCGGTGGGGTCCAGGCGGTCGGCGGCGAAGCCGTCCCGCAGCACGGTGAGGAAGGCCTGGTCCTGGGGCAGGCCCTCGGTCAGGGCCTCCCAGGAGTCGCCCCGGTCGGTGGTGCGGTAGACGCGCAAGCGCCCGTCGGCGCTGCAGCGGAAGGCGTCGGAGGTGAGGGGCACCACGTAGGCCGTGCCGGGGCGGGTGGGGTCGGCGACCAGGGGGAAGCCGAAGGTGGAGGGGAGGGCGTCGGCGCCCACCTCCTCCCAGCGGCCACCGAAGTCCCCCGAGCGGTACACGCCCCAGTGGTGCTGGAGGTAGAGGACGTCGGGCTCGCCGGGGTGGCGGTCCACCTTGTGGACGCACTGGCCGAACTCGGGTGTGGGGTCGGGCAGGAACGGGGCCCGGATCCCCCGGTTCGCCGCCTCCCAGGTCCGCCCGTCCAGGGTGCGGTAGAAGCCGGCGGCGGAGACGGCGACCCCGAGCCGGGGGCCGCCGGTGGGGTCCGGCACCACCGTGTGCAGGCACAGCCCCCCGCCCCCGGGTTGCCAGCGCGCCCGGTGGGGATGGTCCCACAGGGCCTCGTCCAGGGAGAAGGACGCCCCGCCGTCGTCGGAGCGGAACAGGGCGGCGGGCTCCACCCCGGCGTAGACCACCCCGGGCCGTGCGTCCCCGGCGGGCTGGAGCTGCCAGATCCGGGCCAGGGCGGCGCCGGTGTGGGCGGGGAAGGACAGGCTGGCCGCCTCCGGCTCGACCCAGGAGGCCCCCAGGTCGTCCGAGCGGTACACCGAGGGGCCCCAGTGGGGGCTGGTGGCGCCCACCAGGACCCGGACGGGGTCGCGGCGGCAGTCGAGGGCGGCGGCGGCGATCTCCTCCCCCCGGAACCAGGGCCCGGCCAGGGTCCACCGGTCCCGGGCGACCCCCCCGTGCAGGGCGAAGAGGCCCTTGGTGGTGCCCACCAGGACCACCACGTCGCCGGTGGCAGCGTCGATCCCCTCGGGATGGCCCGTGGCGCTCGGCATGCTAGGCACCTCCCCCCATCGCCGTCTCGACCGTCTCGGCGGCGGTGTCGGTGACCGGACAGAACGGGGCCGCCGCCGGGGGCGGGGGCTCCCAGGGACCAGGTGCCATGGCCACTGAGACGCCACCGGGGCCGGGAACTCATCGCTCCGGCCCCGGCGACATCACCCTGCCACCTGGTTGTGTTGTATACTAGCCGACGATCAGTGAGACGTCCCGTCTGGTGTGACCCAGGTGGCGGTCGGGTTCCACTGGGGGGAGCAGGGATCGGCCCGGGCGGCTGGTCGGGGGGAGGCGACATGGTAGCGCACCAGCATCAGCGCGGGCGGGGGGAGGACACGGCCCAGGACGTCACCTACCGGTGGCTCAAGGAGTACGTCTCCAGCCTGCCCCGCTCCGAGGGGGCCTTCGTCACCGAGGGGGAGCTCATGGACCGGGGCGGGAGCTCCCGGACCCCGGTGCGGGAGGCGCTCCTCCGCCTGGAGGCCGAGGGGTTCCTCCAGATCCTCCCCAAGAAGGGGGCCTTCATCCCGCCGGTCTCGGACCGGGACGTGGAGACGGTGATGGAGGCCCGGACCCTGGTGGAGGAGTGGTGCGTCGACCGGGTGGCGAGGAGCGACGGGGCGTTCTGCCGGGAGCTGGCGGCCCTCCTCGAGGACCAGGAGGGTCTGGCAGGCGACCCGGTGGCCTTCATCGAGGCCGACCGTGCCTTCCACCGGGCCGTCGTGGCCGCGGCGGGGAACCCCGTGCTGCTGGAGTTCTACGAGTCCCTCCGCGACCGGCAGGTCCGTATGGGCCTGCGGGCCGTGGCGGGCTCCGATGACCGGGTTCGGCGCGTCGTGCAGGAGCACCGGCGCATCGTGGCGGCCGTGGGGGCGGGTGACCCCGAGGACGCCCGTGCCGCGGTCGCCGCCCACCTGGCCTGGACCCTGGAGGCCCTGCGCCCACCGGGCGCCGGCCGGCCACGGTGAGGGCTCCGGTGGGTGCCCGGCCCCGCCCGGGGTCGGGCCGCGGGGTGCTCCCTCAGCCGACCTCGTCCCCGGTGGCGGTGTCGCCCTGGTCGCCGACGGCGTCCCGGGCGTCCCCCAGGAGGTCGCCGGCGGCCAGGGCGTCGGCCAGCGCCTCCAGCTCCGGGCCGAGGGGGCGGTCCTCGTCGAGCGGGCGGACCAGGCTGCGGACGCCGTCGTAGGCGGACCGGGGGCCTCGGCCGAGGCGCCCGGGTCGGGCGAGGTCGACCGCCTGGGCGGCGACCACCAGCTCCACCGCGAGCAGGCGGCGGAGGTGGTGGACGACCCGGGACAGGCGGCGGACGGCGTAGGCGGCGCCCGTGGCGTCGTCCTCGACGCCGGCGCTGGTGGGGCGGGCGTCGTGACAGACGGGCGTGGCCAGATGCCGGATCTCGCCGGCCACGGCGTCGCCCACCTTGAGGAGGACGCTCAGGCCCGAGTGGCCGACGCCCCGCGGTGACAGCCCCGGGGGGAGCCCGCTGAGGTCGGGGGACAGCAGCCGGGCGGCACGGGCCACCGACAGGTTGGCCACCTGGGCGACGGCCAGGGCGACGGCGTCGGCTGCCATCGCCAGGGCCGGGAGGTGGAAGTTCCCGGTGGAGAGGACCTCGTCGTCGTCGGGGAGGACGAGGGGGTTGTCGCCACCGCCGTCCAGCTCGGGCTGGAGGGCGCGGGCCAGCGGGTCGAGCGCCGCGTACAGGCTTCCGTGGACCTGGCTCACACAACGCAGGGAGAGGGGGTCCTGCAGCCGGCGAGCGGCCCCGGTCCCGGTCAGCTCGCTCCCCGCGAGCAGCCGTCGCAGACCGGCGGCGGCCAGGTCCTGGCCGGGCTGGGGGCGGGCGGCGACGGCCCGGGGGTCCAGGGGGGACAGGTT
>DASQQH010000159.1:0-3000 GCA_035643555.1 Acidimicrobiales bacterium
CCCACGATGAACAGGCAGGACACGAGGACGAGCACGATGAACACAGCGTCCCCCACGACAACCCCCCCCAGCGGGACCATGAGCCCTCACCCCTTTCGGTGCTCACCCTCAGTCTGGCACGCCGCCGCGACCGGTGCCGTCGGATCGGGGGCGCCGGGGCGATGGTCGCCGCCCCGCCGGTGCCACCAGGCGGGGAGGGGCCGCGGGCTCCCTGGCTGGCCGGCTCCGGCCCTCCCGGCGGCGGAGGGTCCCGGTCCGGGCGAGGGTGGTGGCCCCCGCCCGGGTCCTCCTCGGCTAGGGCCTGCCCGGGGTGGGGTCGCCCCGGTTGGGCTGTCCCGAGCCCGCCGCCAGACTGGCGAGCTCGGCCTGGACGGCCTGGTCGTGGCGCTCCTGGTCGGCCTTGGCCCTCCTCGGGCTCCACCGCCCCACCATGGTGAAGATCAGCAGGCAGAACACGCCCGCGCCGGCGACGCACACCCACAGCCAGGTCTGCCACTGCCCCGGCGAGGCCGCCGCTGCTTCCTTGATGGCCCTCAGGTGGTGGACGAGGGCGGGTGGGAGCTTGGCCAGGGGGATCCCGGCGGCCCGGGCCTTGGCGAAGGCGGTGAGGTAGGCGGGCGCGGTCACCAGCGTGGTCACGGTGGTGACCACCACCGGGAGGAAGGCCGTGGACACGGCGATCACCGCCCGGATGATCCACCCCCACACGGCCAGGCCGGTCGCGGTGAGGGCGGGGTTCCGGGCCTCGACCGTCTCGGTGAAGCTGGCCATCCAGGGGGCGTAGGCCACCGCCAGGAACAACGCCAGCAGGGAGATCTCCCACACAAGGGTGTAGTAGCCGCTGTGGGCGGCGCCGGTCTGGAGGAGGAGCACGATGGTCATCACCGCCGTCCCCAGCCCCCCCACCAGCATGAACGGCTTGCGCACCCTGACGCGGTCGGAGACCCAGCCGACGGCGATCAGGGCGGCCGCGTCCACCGCCCAGTCCCAGGTGAGGATGCCGTTGGCCTGGCTGGTGGAGAACCCGAAGACCGTGGTCAAGAAGATGGTGAAGAAGCCGACCGCCGTGTAGTAGACGAGCAGCAGCACGCTCACCCCGAACGCCGAGCCGATGACGTCGACGTGGAGCATCTGGCGCCAGGGGTGACGAAGGCTCGCCTCGACATCGATGCCCTTGGCCCGGGCCTCGACCAGGGCCAGGTCCCGCTTGCCGACCATGAGCTGGTCCCGCAGCCGGGGGGAAAGCTCGCGCAGGCCCACCAGGGCCACCCCGAACATCACCAGGCCCACGATCCCGCAGATGACGTACTGGCTCTGGAAGTCCCGGTAGACGGGGAGGGTGTGGGTGGCCACGAGGGCGACCACCAGGCTGCCCACCACCGGTCCGAGGGTCCAAAAGCCCATGGCGCTGGCCCGGCCCACCTGGGGGGAGAAGTCCCGGATCAGCGCCGGGGTGGCCACCAGGATGATGCCCTCCACGAAGGCCACGGCGCCGAACTCCACGCCGTAGACCAGGCTCGAGCCGGCGTGGGGGATCGCCACCACGGTGAGCAGCCCCGTGACCATGAGCCCGTAGACGACGAGGTTGGCCCGACCGTACCGGTCCCCGAGTCCGGCGACCAGCGAGGAGAAGGCCCCCACGGCGTTGCCGACCACGACGATGTAGACGTAGGAGAGGAACGACATGTGGAGCTGGGTGAGGAGGTAGGGCGCCACCCCGCCCCCCACGTACAGCTCGTAGTAGAGGACCACCGTGGCGAGGACCACGATGGCGAGGAACGTGTAGCGGGGCAGGGCGGTGGGATAGGCCTCGAGTTCCCGCACCCACAGCCGAGAGAGCGGGTGTCGTGCCCTCGCGGCCCGGTCGAGGCTGCCCGGTGCTGTCATCGTGGTCCCCCTGGCTCGATCCCGCTGCCGACGACACACGCCTCGGCTGGCTCCACCGGCCGCCAGCCGCCCTCCCAGACAGGGGGAGCCTAGGAGGGGACTTGACCGGGGGTCAAGGCCGTCGCGCCCTCCGTGGGCCACCCCGGGGGTGGGCCGGCCCGGCACTTGCTCTGGCCACTGCCCGCGGCAAGACTCGGTGTACGGGTGGCGACGACAGGTTCGAGGCGGGACGGCGATCCGGTCCCGCCGGGCCCCGCCGGCGGACGGGCCGGTCGGGACGGAGGGCCGCATGGGCCGGGCCCTGACCGCCCACGGCGAGGACCGGCGGGCCCAGCTGCTCGACGCCGCCGCCGAGCTCTTCGCCCAGCGCGGCTACGACCAGACCCGCATTGCCGACATAGCAACCGCCGCGGGGGTGGCCAAGGGGCTCTTGTACTGGTACTTCTCGGGCAAGGAGGCGCTGCTGGCGGAGCTGGTCGGGGACCTGCAGTGGCGGCTGCGCCGGTTGCAGGGCCGGGCGCTCCGGGACGTGGCGGGCGCCCTCGAGCGGCTCTACGTCGGGGCCCTGGTGGCCGCCCCCTTCGTGGACGAGCACTACCACCTCTACGTGGTGCTCCACTCGGCGTCCCGCAGGCGCCCGGCGGCCTCCGGCGCCGACACGATCGCCCTCCACGCCCAGGACACGGCCAGGGTGCTCGCCGAGGGCCAGCGGGGCGGGGTGGTGCGCGATGCCGAGCCGCCCGAGCTGCTCGCCTACGGGGTGAGCGCCCTGGTCAACGAACTGGTGCGCTTCGGCAAGCTCGGCGTCCTCCCGGGAGGGCCGACCCAGGTGGCCGCGGTGGCCGCCCGGGCCTGCGTCCACCTGGTGGCGACCCAGCGGACCGACGCCGAGGCGGTCGTGGCCGACCACCCCCGCCTGGCGGCCGCGGCCGCCGCCGCCCTCGCCGGTTCGGAGGGCCCCCCTGGGCGACCAGGTGCCGACGGTCCCTGGGAACCGGCGGGCCCGGTCATGGGGGAGTCGGGCGGGCGGGGGGAACCGTAGGCTCTCTCGCCATGGTCCTCCCACCTTCTGCTTCTCCCGTGGGTGCCGCGCCGCCCGGCGGCTGCCGGACG